>CAJXMS010000093.1 GCA_913056475.1 uncultured Bacteroidota bacterium | reverse complement strand
CTGCCGGCGCATATAGATCCGCCAGGCGTCACTGCCGGACTCCCGGCCCCCGCCGGTTTCCTTTTCACCGCCGAATGCCCCTCCGATTTCAGCGCCGCTGGTGCCGATGTTGACATTAGCTATGCCGCAATCGCTGCCGGCGGCCGATAAAAACTGCTCACTTTCGCGCAGATTGGTGCTCATCAGCGCGGAAGAAAGCCCTTGGGGCACGCCGTTTTGCATGGCAATGGCCTCCTCCATAGTCTGGTATTTCATTACGTAAAGAATGGGCGCAAAGGTTTCATGCTGCACGATTTCGTAGTGGTTTTCCACTTCTGCTATGCAGGGCTTCACGTAGCAGTCACTCCCGTATTCACTGGCGGGCAGGCGGCCGCCCTCTACCAGCATTTTCCCGCCCTGGGCGGGAATGGCTTCCAGGGCCTTTTCGTAGTTGGCCACCGCATCGGTATCGATGAGCGGGCCCACGTGGTTATTGGTATCCAGGGGATTGCCTATTTTCAATTGTTTATAAGCCTTTTGGAGCTTGCTCACCACCTCATCATAGATGTTCTCGTGGATGATGAGCCGGCGGGTGCTGGTACAGCGCTGGCCGCAGGTGCCTACCGCGCCAAATACCGCGCCCACCAGGGTGCTTTCCAGGTCGGCATTTTCGGTGATGATGATGGCGTTGTTGCCGCCCAGTTCCAGAAGGCTTTTGCCCAGGCGCTTGGCCACGGCCTGCCCCACCTGGCGGCCCATATTGATAGACCCGGTGGCCGATACCAGCGGAAGGCCTTCGTCGTGGCTCAGCCACTCGCCGGCCTCTACATCGCCTATGATCACGTTGCTGATGCCTTCCGGGAGGTCGTTTTCGGCCAGCACTTCCGCAAAGAGCTTTTGGCAAGCCAGCGCGCAGAGGGCCACTTTTTCGGAGGGCTTCCAGATGGTTACGTCGCCACAAACCCAGGCGATGGCCGTATTCCAGCACCATACCGCCACGGGGAAGTTAAAGGCGCTGATAATGCCTACCGGCCCCAGGGGATGGTACTGCTCGTACATGCGGTGATTGGGCCGTTCGCTGTGCATGGTAAAGCCGTGCAATTGCCGCGAAAGGCCCAGGGCCAGGTCGCAGATATCGATCATTTCCTGCACTTCGCCCCAGCCTTCTTGCAGGGACTTGCCCATCTCGAGCGATACCAGCCGTCCCAGCATATCTTTGTTTTCGCGCAGTTTAAGGCCGTACTGGCGCACGATCTCGCCCCGCTCCGGGGCCGGTGTTACGCGCCAGGATTGGAAAGCTTCCTGGGCTTTTGCCACTACCGCATCGTACTCTTCGCGGGTGGTCCAGGTTACGCTGGCCAGTTCTGCGCCATCGATGGGGGTTACGCTGCTTAGTTTATCCCCTTTGCCGGTAGACTTCTGTCCGGTCCAGGTTCCGTTGTTATGTGGCTCTATGCCAAGGTTTTGCAGGATTTCTTTAACGTTGATATCGCTCATATTTTCGGGTTTTCCGGCGAAAGTAGGGTTTTTTGCGCAGCCCATTTATCCCTTTCCTTTTTTAGGCCTCATCGGCCAAATGTGTTTCCCGGCTGCGAGCGGCCTGGACCGGCTTAATGACGGGCCCGCGTTTTCCGGGATAAGTTTCCCGCCCCGGCGGTAAGCCGGCGGGGGCCGGAAAAATCTCAGAGATGGGGCCGTCTTGCTTAGGGCCGTAGCAATACCGGCGGGGGGGATCACATTTGTCCGGTAGGACGGCAGCGCCGATATTTGTGCAAAATGAGGCCCATCAAGGCTCTAAAAATACGCTTTTATGCACCGTCCCTCCCCTGAAGAAATGCCCGCCTGGTACCATCCTTACTTGTCCTTAGTGGAGGAAGACTTACCACCGGGGGCGCTGCTGGCGCAGCGCTGGCAACAAAACCTGCCTTTCTGGCGAGATCAAGGCCAGCCCGAGCAGCCCTACGCAGCCGGTAAGTGGAATCTCCTCACTCTGGTGCAGCATATCATTGATACGGAACGGATCTTCCAGTGCCGCGCTTTGCAGGTAGCCCGCGAAGACGGAAGGCCCCTGCCTGAGTACGACCACGAAGCTTATGCGCGCGCCACTGAACCGGTGCAGACCAGCTACGCACTCCTTTTGGAAGAGTGGGCGGCCGTGCGGCAGGCAGGCGTTCTCCTTTTTCATAGCTTTTCGGAAAGCGATTTACGGCACCAGGGGCGGCTCCAAAAAGGCCCCCTTACGGTGCGGAGCATGGCCTATATTATGGCGGGACACGCTCGTCATCATCAGCAGGTTGTAACCCGCCATATGGCGTAGCCGTTTTATGACCGGGGCGAGTTTACTTTGGCAGGCGTTTCTGGTGGTGGCTGCCTGCGTCTTGACTACTCCGGGGTGGGCCCAGTCCAGCGGACGGACCGCAAACGTAGCGATGGCTGAAGTCCCTGGGCAGCGGGGGGCCTATGTGCCCTTTGTGGCCTCCCTCATCGATAGCGCTCTGGCCGGACGGGAGCGTATCTGGGAGGCTTTTCAGGCTGATCTGCAGAAGCAGGTGGAGCGATTTGACCTCGATTACCTCACTTTTTACGGCATGCCGCGGGTACTGGCGGATAGCGCGCGAACAGAGCATTTCACCAAGCTAGTGCGGGCCCTTAAACGGGCTCAGCCGCACTTGGAAACGGGGGTGGTGCTGGATCGCTCCGCTTGGGCTTATTTTCCTGATACGGCTTCTCCCACAGACCGCTTGCCTGGAATTGATACCCTTCCTTCCCTTCCCGGGATAGGCGCGGCTATGCTCCGTATGGCTGCCCGCGCCTACCGGCTTAACGAGAAAACCCAGGGAGCGCCGCTTATCGATGCTTTCACCACGGAATACGTGTACTGGAATGATGCCTACCTACGGATGGTCTTGCCGTCGGGGCGCTCCATTACCAGTTACCACCGGGAAACTGCTTACACCACTTTTTTGAGCTTACTCCGGGGGCTGGATTCCTTGGGGCAATGCCACGCGGCCGCCCCCATCCGGCGAGAGGTGTACCATCGTTTGCGGTGCCAGCCGCGGGCTTTTGCCCGGCGCTTTCCCCCGGTGCTTCAGGCACGGCAAGTGGCCGCTGAAAGTGAGCGGCTTTTTTATGTGCATTATTTCTGGAACCTGGAATACACCTGGGAGCGCTGGTGTCAGGATTTGGCGCTCTACAGCCAGAGTGGGGCACGGCAAGAGCTTTGGCCCCTCTTTGCCGCCTACGTAGGCAGTCCTTTTCGCAAGCCTTACGATTGGGAGTATGACTATTTCGGGCAGCGCCTGCCCTGTGCGGATAGCGTGGTGGGCAATTGTGCCGCCGTAGCAAAAGGGGGCTTCCGTCATTTTGCCGAAGGCGGCCAGGGCAACGATCTACGGGCTTTCCCGGATACCGTAGGTCTGGATAGGTTGGAAAACACCTACTTTCAGAAGTGGCAAAGGGCCCATACTTCGGGCGAGGATACGGGCGGGGTAAAAGCGGGCGCTTGCGACAGCCTTTTTGGTGCGGGCGGCTTACGCCTGGGCGGCTACCAGTACTTCCACCTTTGGCTACTCCGCCAAAATATCCCCCAGCCGGAAGCAGAACCGGTTCTCGATACCACCGATCAGTATCTGACCCGGCAGACGCGGGTGTGGCTTCATCCCACCCGGGGCCGGGGGCCTTTGTACGTGCAAAGTAATAAGCGGCTGTACATAACCCTGCTGGACCTCAGTGGGCAAAAGCTCCGGACCGTGCGGATTATGCCGGGCCGTCAACACTTATCGCTTCCGGGGCCAGGGGCTTATTTGCTCAATTTATACACCCCACGCGGCGTGCGGCTCAAGACCTTTCGCTTGGTACGGCTAAAACCTTAGGGCAAGTGCAGGGGGAAATCTTTAGGGGCAGTGACCCGGTAGCCGGGCCGTAAAGTCTTCTTTTCACCGGGGGCCAGTTCTATTTGGTAGATTAGGTGCCCCTTTTCTTTATTCCAGCGGCCGCCTGAGTCCAGCCGTTCTACGTTTACCTTTTCCGTGCGGGAAACGGGGATGCGTTCACGCAGTAGGAGCTCTATGGGGTGGCTTTTGTCGTTCTGAACGGTGATGGTATGTTGGTGGGTTATCTCTTTTTTCTGCCCCAATACCTTGTAATTGGTAAAGCGCTCCGCTTCCTGGCGGTTTACCTGCACGTCTGCATCCCGGCCCAGCGATAGGCTGAGGGTGTCTTGGCTTAGGCGAGGCGCCCAGTGATGACGGCCCACGTAGGTGTGGCCATTAAAGCGATTTACTTCCCCAGCGGGCAGGGGCAAGCCGGCGAAGCCCGTAATACGCGCTTGGAGGAAAGCAGCAGGCCGTATGGCAGGATGGCTTTCGTAGCGGTAGGCCGCCGGCAGGGTGTAGCGGCGGAGGGTGCAAGTTTCACCTGGGTTTTCCAGCCCCAGGCTTACGGGTGAGCGGAGTTTAAAAACCCGGAAAATGCCTTTTTCCTGGAGAAAAGGTGCGCTTTTTTGGCCCTCATATACCTTCATATTCATTACATCGGACGCTACGCTTACAGCGGAGGAAGATGGTTGAGCCCGGTTTCGCGCTATAGGCTTGGGCTCCTCAATATAGAAAGGGGGCAGCTCGGGCAATTCGCTGCCTTGCAAAGGAGCCCCCAGGGCCAGGGAGAGCTTTACTTCTTGCCAGGGGACTCCCGTATTTTGGTGAATAAGGGCCTTGTGGGTCAATTCCAGGGAGTCTTTTCCCTTTATTCGGGTGGCCTGGTATTCGCTTTCCCAGTAGGCGCCGGATACCCGGTATTGCAGTTCCAGGGAAAATTTACCGGTGCGGGCCATTTCCACCTGGAGGAGCCAGTAGCCCGCCTGGTTTTCCAGCTCCTGGCGGAGGTTTTGAAGCTGTTTTTCTTGCTTTTGCTTTGCTTGCTGGGCTTTGCGGAGTGCTTCTTGCAAGTCTAAAGCTTGTTTTTGGAGCGCAGTCATTTTTTGGGCATAAAAGGCGGCGCGTTGTTCCAGCTGGGCGGTGCTGTTGAAATCCTGCCGCTGGTTGGCGCGGAGCACCTCCATTTGGGCCTGAACACCCTCGATCCGTGCCCGAACCTGGTGTATACTTTCCTTTCTTTTTTCTACCTGGGCGATGGCTTTTTGAAGCCGTGGAAAGTCCTGCGGCCTTAGTGTGCCCTCCCGGAACAGAGCTACCTTATTGAGCCGCACATCGGAGGGGGTTTCCACGCGTACGGAGCGCGCATCGGCCCGGGAGCTGATGCGTGGTACCTTGATCCAGTAATGGCCCGCTTCTGCTTGCCCGCTGACGGTTCGCTTTACTTCCGCTTGCCCGGCGTAAAGCAGTACGGTGTGGATGGAACTGGGGATGCGAAGGGTATCCGCTGCCTGCAAGCAGCTCAGGCTTAGGAAGAAAAAGAAGAAGAGCCAGTGATTTCGATAGGCCATAATAAAGCGGGAGTTTAGAGGAGTAACGCGTTTTTTCTTGCTTTCTTACGGCAAGCTACGCTGGGGGGCACAGATAAGGTTTGAGCAAAAAAAACCGCCCAGACAGCGGCCGTGGGCGGTTTAGTTTATGGACTAAAAGAAGCAGGCTTCTATCTTTTCAAAATTCTTTGTTGGCCCAGAAGGGTCCCTTGATAGCGTAGCTGGGCCAGATAAATTCCGGGGCTTAAAGAGCCCAGGTCTACTTTGGTGAAGGTCCCCTTTTTTTGAAAGACTTTTACGCCGGTACTGTTGATCAGGGTAAGCGCGTCAAATTTCCTTTCGGCTTGGATGGTCATGCTCCCTTGAGTGGGATTGGGGTAAAGGGTAAATGGCTCCTGCGTGGTTTCTTTCAGACTTACGGTGCTGGGCAGGGGATACTTGTAAATGCTGGAGGCCAACGATCGGGTTTGACGATTGAGGCCGCCTATGAGATAAACCTCATCGTTTAAAACGAAGGAGCCAGGTGCCCAGCGGCTTACGCCCGGGTGAGCGGTAAGCTGAGTCCAGGTATCCGTGCTATCGTTGTACCGCCAAAACTCTCCGGTGGACATGTAACTGTGATTATCCCCGTCGCCACTAAGGACGTACCCCTGCTGGGCGTGGTTAAATTGGGTTCCGGCTACCCGTGCTTCTCCGGGGAAGTCGTCCATTTGGGTCCAGGTATCGGTGGCAGTATCCAGCCGGTACCAGTCATCAAATATCACCTGCCCGGCGTGTCCCATGCCGGCGTATACCTGGCCATTTACCACAAACTGGAAGGGGTGGTGCCGGCCGGCCCCCGGTAAATCGGGGATACTACGCCAGCTGTCGGCTTTCATATCGTACTTCCACCAATCGTCATAGTTGCCCTGCGCTCCATCGCCCAGACCTACGTAAATGGCATCATTACTGGCCACGAAAGAGGGATGCCGCCGTCCGGCGCAGGGACAGGAAGCCAGCTGGTTCCAGCTATCTGTGGGGGGATCGTGCTCCCATAGGTCGTTGAGATAACGGGTTTGGCTGGCGCCAAAGCCCAGGTAACCTTTGCCTTTATAAACCGTGCCAATGGCAAAGCTGCGTTCGGTGCCGGGAAACAAGCCTTCGTAGTTCCAGCGGTCGGTTTGCGGGTTGTAGGTGTAAAATGTTTTGGTGGGATTGTTTTGGGCGTTTGTTCCGGTCACCATGTAACCGACGCCATTTATGCCCCAGGTAACGGGGTGATGTCGGCCCTGGGGGATGTTGGCCATTTTCGTCCATTGCTGGGCCTGTAAAGGGCTTAGGATGGTGAGGCCCGTAAGGAGAATAAGTAGAAATCTCATCACGCAATTTTAGTTATAGTAAGGGTAAGCAAGGTAAATAGTTCTTTAGAGCTAAGAATTTAAATGGCCCGCTTGGGGAAAAATTGGGAGGAACGTCAGCCCTACCGAATGGCTTTATGCACTGCTAAGTATTTGTCCCTGCCGTCGAGTGGCTGTTCTAGAAGGTGGGCCAGCGGGGTTTGCGTAGCTTCAAAAAGCCCTGTTCTACCCCTGGCAGGCTGAGCATTTCTTGGCAGGCGTAGCGAAGCGATCGGACTTAACAGGCAGACCCTATTTAAGCCTGAGAAGCAGCAGTCGGCTTTTGCTTCTGTACGGGCAGGGCCTTACGCTGGCTTACGTTCCAAAGGATGAAAACCAGCAGCAGGATAGCCGCTTGGGCGATGAGCGTTTCCCAGGTGGCGTAAATGCCCAACGCGTCGATACTAAAGTGCGCGGGGAGCACGGAAATGCTCACACTGCCGGCTTCTTGTAGGGCATGGATCCCTTTTCCGGCTAAAATCACCGCCAAGAAAGAGATGACCATGGCACTGTACTTAAATAGCTTGGGGATGGGTATTTTTTTGCTGTAGCGCAGCAGAAGCACAGAGATCACGAAGAGGGCAATGAAGGCAGCCACGATGCCAGAAGTGAAGGCCCACTGGTCGCCCGCTGCGACCTCTAGGTTGAGGGCCGAGAGGAAGAGCACACTTTCAAAAGCTTCCCGAAAAACCACCAGGAAGGAAAGCAGGGCCAGGCCCAGCATGTTTTCCCGGCGCGCCAGGGTTTGAATTTTTTCTTTGACGTAGGCTTGCCAGCGGCCCGCCTGGGATTTGCTGTGCATCCAAAAGCCTACGTAAAGCAGGACCCCTACCGCAAAGATGGCGATAAAACCTTCCATTAGCTCTCGCTGGGCACCCGTAAAGGTAAAGAGCTGCCCGGCGGCAAACCAAAGTCCTACCCCGGAAGCCAGGGCAGCGAGCCATCCTAAATGGACCCAACGGGCGGCCCGCGGCAGCTTCATAGCCCGGATGATGCCCAGAATAGTAATGATGACCAGAAAGGCTTCTAACCCTTCTCGTAGAATAATGGATGAAGACAGCATAAAGGCCAAACCGGTACCAAAACTATCGGCTTCCATACTTTGCTGAGCCTCTTGCAGCAGCTCTATGCTCTGCGTGGCACGTTCCTGTACCAACGCAGGAGCTGCTTCTTTTTCGATGGCGCTACGCATGCCGCCCATGGTGCTTTCGATCTGGGCCACCAGAGGGGCATTATGGGCGCGCAGCTGCATTTCGATGGGCTCTACCCCTTCCAGATAAGCGGTAAGGGCACTGGTTCGGGCCGGACCGGGGGCATCGTTTTCGTACTGGCTTACGGATTGCTTGATCAGGTCG
>CAJXMS010000092.1 GCA_913056475.1 uncultured Bacteroidota bacterium | reverse complement strand
AGACTTTTTGCATCCGGCCCGATTCGATGTACTGGGAAGCGGTAAAGAGCCCGTAGAGAAAGCCGCTGCAGGCGGCCTGAAGATCGTAAGCAAAGGCATTATCGGCCCCCAGCTCACTTCCCACCCAAGCGGCGGAGCTGGCCACGGGCATATCCGGGGTAACGGTACTAAAAAAAATGGCATCCAGCTCTTTAGGGTCCAGGCCCCGGCGATCCAGGGCTTCCCGGGCGGCACGAATGCCCATGAAAGAAACGCCCTGTCCTTTCTCCCGCAGAATGCGCCTTTCTTTGATGCCCGTGCGGGTGGTGATCCACTCATCGGAGGTTTCTACCATGGTTTCCAAAACCTCGTTGGTAAGCCGGTATTCCGGCAGATAGGCTCCTAAGGAGGTAATCGCTGCATGTTTTGCCATGGAAAGTGGGTTAATGGCCCCTCAATCAGATAGGAGGGCCAAAAGTAACCAATATGTGCAAGTGACAAGAAAGGGGGGCGGACCCACATTTGGCCGCCAGGCCCAAATGAAAAAAGCCCCCAGAAGGGCTTCTCTCGATTCGGTAATGGCGGTGCCGCAGAGCGGGTAGCCTTTTATTACTCTGCTGCTTCTTTTTCGAGCACCACCTTGCCCTTGTAATAGAGCTTGCCTTCGTGCCAGTGGGCCCGGTGATAAAGATGGGGCTCGCCCGTGGTAGGATCCTTGGCGATGGTGGGCATCTTGGCTTTGTAGTGGGTGCGGCGCTTGTCGCGGCGAGTGGTGCTTTGGCGGCGTTTAGGATGTGCCATACGGAGAGATATTAATGGGTTTTTTTAATTAAGGAGGTCTTTAAGTTTATCCCAACGGGGGTCTATTTCGTCTTCTTTTTGCTCAGCGCGATTTTCAGGGCTCAGCTCTTGCAGTTTTTGGAGGGCTTCCTGGCCGCGTTTGCCTTTTGCTACCTCGGGATGAACTACCTTAAGCGGGCGGGCCAGCACGGCTAGTTCGTAGAGATACTGGGCTACATTGAGCCGGTGTGCGGCCTCGGGTAGCCAGAGGATGGCCTCGTCTGTATCGTCAAAGGAGGCCCCAAATTTCACCTGAAGCTGCGTTTGCTGCTCCATGGGCAGTCGAAAAGGATCGGTGGTGATGTCACAATAAACCAGGGCATCTCCTTTTACTTTAAACTGAAACTCCAGGGAGCGACTCTTTTTTTCCATTTGCACCTCGGCCTGGAAGAGGGGCTCTTGAAAATCGCCGTAGTCAAATTCCGCAAAGAACGTGGGCCCCAGCTCGAATTGATACTGGTGCATCCCTTCTTTAAGACCGGCAAATTCAATTTCAAAGCCCTTGATTTCGTGCTGCATAGCCGGCTCAATTTTGGGGAGCGCAAAGATACAATAAATTTATCCACAACCAACCGCCTTTAGCGAGGTATCTTAAGGCTGGCTTTAGCGGTGGGGCTTGTCTTTTTTGGAATTTTTCTGCTTCACTTTAAGGGGGTTAGAACGGTCAGCATCGCTTTGAGACCGGCGCTTAACGAGATCTATGGCGGTGTAAAGGGCCTGTCGAAAACTATCGGGGGAGGCTATGCCCTGCCCTGCCAGGTCAAAAGCGGTTCCATGATCGGGGCTGGTCCGGATGATGGGCAGGCCGGCGGTTACGTTTACGCCCGTTCCGAAGGAGCTGGCTTTAAAGGGAACGAGGCCTTGATCGTGGTACTGCGCCAGCACCACGTCAAACTGCCGGTGCCTGGCCGAACCAAAGAAGCCGTCGGCAGGATAAGGGCCAAAAGCGAGGTACCCCTCCGCAAAGGCCTGCTTAATAGCCGGCGCCACCTGCTGGCGGTCTTCATCTCCCATCACCCCGTGATCGCCGGCGTGGGGATTTAAAGCGAGCACGGCAATGCGCGGCTTGCTGAGGTGAAAATCGCGCTGCATAATGTCATGGAGATCGGCTATTTTCTGGTACACCCTTTCCTGGGTGATGAGGGCGGTTACCGCTGCCAGCGGGACATGCACGGTGGTGAGGGCCATGCGCATCTCTTCACTGATCATGAGCATAGTGGCGCGGGCGCCAAAGCGTTCTTCTAGATAGTCCGTATGCCCGGTAAACTGAAAATGGGCGCTTTGAATGCTTTTTTTGTGGATGGGAGCCGTCACCAGGCCCTGCAGGGCCCCGCTCTTTAAATGGGGGATGGCGGCGTCTAGCATCCGCACGGCAAAAGCGCCCACTTCCGGATTCTCTTCTCCCAGGCTTAGGTTCACTTCTTCCTCCCAGCAATTGAGCAGGTTGGGTTTACCCGCCTGGATCTTGTCCATTTCCGGTACGATGTGGAAATTAAAATCCCGCCTTTCAATGGCGTTTCGGTGGTAGCTGGCTACTTTGGCATTGGCCAGCACCACAGGGGTACAGAGCTCCAGGATGCCTGGTTCGGAAAGGGTTTTGATGATCACCTCCAGCCCGATACCGTTGAGATCGCCGGCGGTTATTCCTATTACCGGAGGTTCTTCGGGGGCTGCGCTCATAGCTTTTGCTTTAAGAATTCAAAGAGCAGGCGCACCCCTACTCCGGTGCCGCCTGCCGGGCGATAATGGTGGGCACTATTTAAAAAGGCCGGGCCAGCTATGTCCAGGTGTATCCAGGGGTAATCCGTAAAATGCTCCAGGAACTTACCGGCCGTAATGGCGCCTCCTTCCCGGCCACCTATGTTTTTAAGGTCAGCAATGCTACTCTCCAGCAGCTCGCTGTACTCCTCCCAAAAGGGGAGGCGCGCCAGCCGCTCGTAGCTTCGTTCTCCAGCCCGGGCCATTTGCTCAAAGGCTTCCTCGCCGGCCGAGCCCATGCCCACCACGCCGTATTTGCCCACGGCTATGGCGGCATTGCCCGTGAGCGTGGCCAGGTCTATTACCAGCTCCGGCTCATATTTTTGGGCGTAGGTGAGGGCATCAGCAAGGAGCAGGCGGCCTTCGGCATCGGTATTGAGCACTTCTACGGTGGTGCCATCGTACATGGTAATCACATCGCCCGGTACGTAAGCGTTTTTACCGGGCCGGTTATCGGTGGCCGGCAAGAGGGCTACCAGGTGCAGGGGAAGCTCGGCTTTAGCGGCCGCCACCATGGCCCCGAGGGCGGCAGCAGCGCCGCCCATGTCGCTTTTCATCACGTCCATAGAATTGGCGGTGGGCTTAAGACTCATGCCGCCGGTATCATACACTACACCTTTACCCACCAAGACGATGGGCTTCTCATTAACCGGATTGTCCGGCTTATGCTCCAGGATAGTAAAAGTCGGTGGGTCTTCGCTGCCGCGGTTTACCGCCAGCAGGCCCCCCATTTTGAGGCTTTCAATTTTCTTTTTGCTCAGCACCTCTACCGCCAGGCCATGGGTTTTCCCCGCCTCCTGTGCTTCTTGAGCCAGGCGCTCCGCGGTCAGGTAGCTCAGGGGTTCATTAACCAGGTTACGGGCCAGGAACGTACCGGCAAGCGAAGCGTTAAGCTGCCGGACCTCTTCCTCGCTTCCCTCGGCCAGCAGGACTTCCGCTAGCGGATGCTGCTTGCTCTTTCCCTCTTTAAAATACTTGGTAAATTTATAGGTTCCCAAGGCCAGGCCTTCGGCCAAATGTACCCCTCTCAGCTCGGAGCTGCTGCTTTCTATGGTTATTTTCTCTGCCTGCACCTGCCGTAAGGGCTCCACCAAGGCATTCCCGGCCAGTCGTACCGCTTCTGCCGTTTGCGCTTCCGTGGGCCGGGCATTCACCCAAACCAGGTAGAGGAAAGAAGTGTAGCGATTGATCAGCAGCGGGGCACCATTTTTGAGGTGGCTGCGGGCATAATTTCGTTCTTCATCGCTGAGCGCAAGTTGATCGAGCTTCGATAAATCACTCATAAGCACCGCCCGATAACGGGAAGCCTCATCTGAAGCGACGGCTTGTATATGCATGTAAGTTATTGTTTAAATTTGAGCAAAAGTATTTAATAATACCCGGCAGTACCGCGCTGCTTCGGGGTCGAGCCGCAAGAGGCATTCGAACAAGGGCCATAAGGCGCTGTTCCCCTTAGTGCGCCTCTATTTCCCTGCTTTTATGAAAAAAGTCCTTCTCCTTTTAGCCGTTTTGGGGAGCACCTTGGTTCAGGCCACGCACAACCGGGCGGGCGAAATAACCTATCGGCACATTTCCGGACTCACCTACGAAGTGCGAATTACTACTTTCACGCGCTCCTGTTCCTTCTGCGCCGATCGCTGCGAGCTCACGGTCAACTGGGGCGACAGCACCACCAGTGTACTGCCCCGGGTCAATGGCCAGAATGTGCGCTGTCCCAACACCAGCGATGGCGTGATCATAGACCCCGCCAATCAAATCCGCAAAAATATTTACGTAGGCCGGCATACCTACCAGGCCACCGGGGCTTACACCCTTTACTTTGAGGACCCCAATCGCAATGCCGGTATCAACAATATCATCAACAGCGACCTGGTTCCTTTTTATGTGCAAACGGAGCTTTTCATCTCCCCCAGCTTGGGTTCTAACTCTTCGCCGGTTTTTACCAACCCGCCCGTGGAGCGGGGCTGCCTCAACAAACGCTTTGAACACAGCCCCGGTGCCTTTGATCCGGACGGCGACAGCCTGGGCTATGAGCTGGTAGAAGTCCTCACCGCCAACGGGCAAAGCATCCCCACCATCTACGACCCCCAATACGTAGAAGACTCCGTAAGCGTAGATCCTAGCAACGGCCTTTTCATCTGGGATGCGCCCCGCAATGTGGGGCAATACAACTTTGCCATTCGGGTAAGCGAATACCGCCGCAACGGGCAGGGACGCATGGTACGGGTGGGGTATGTAACCCGGGACTTCCAGGTGGACATTGAAGATTGTGGCAATAATCCGCCCGAAATACAGCCCGCAGGGCCCTTTTGTGTTGAGGCGGGTCAAAACTTGTCATTCGAAGTCACCGCTACGGATCCCGATGGCGATCCGCTCACCTTAACGGCCTTCGGAGGCCCCTACGCCGTGCCCGCTCCGGCGGATAGCATAGGGGTAAACGGGCCCGAGCCCCTAAGCACCACTTTCAACTGGGATACGGAATGCCAGCACGTGCGAAAACGGCCCTACCAGGTTTCCTTTAAAGCTACTGATTCCCCGGCTGATCCGGCCGATATTCCCCTGAGCGATATCTACACCACCGAAATTCGCGTCCTCGCTCCGGCTCCGCAAAACCCCCAAGCCAGCGCTGATGGCAGTGCCATCGACCTCAGCTGGTCGCCCGAAGTATGTACAGAAGCCAGCGGCTATGCGCTGTATCGCCGGGAAGCGGCCTATGGGTTTATCCCCGATAGCTGCGAGGAGGGCGTTCCCGCCTACACCGGTTACGAACTCTTAGATAGCATTCCCGGCCGGCTCGATACCTCTTACCGGGACACCAATGGCCTGGAAGTAGGGGTGCAATATTGTTACATGGTGATCGCCTACTTTCCGGATGGTTCAGAAAGTTTTGCCAGCGCCGAATTTTGCGCCGCCCTGCCCCTTTCTTTGCCCCTCTTCACCCGGGTAGACGTGGCCGCTACCGACCCGGCCTCCGGCCGCATCAACCTGGCCTGGATCCCGCCCCCCATCCTGGACAGCAGCCTTTTTCCGCCCCCCTATGAGTACCGGCTTTTCCGCGCTCCTGGCATACAGGGCAGCAACTTTACCCAAATCGGTACCTTCCCGGGTCTCTACGATACGACGAGCGTAGACCAAAATCTGGATACCGAAACCCAGGGCTACCGCTACCGGCTGGATTTTCACTACGGACCTAATCTAGAAAGAGCCGGCGCCGCCAGCGCCGCCAGCAGTGTTTTTGTGGAACCCCGCAGCCGGGACAGGGCCGTATTACTCCAGATCAATGATAACACCCCCTGGCGCAACGAACGCTACGTGGTATTCCGCGAAAGCCCTACCGGGAGCGGGAATTTTGACAGCATCGCCACTACCTTTCAAGCGCGCTACCGGGATACCGGGCTTACCAATGGCGAAAACTACTGTTACCGGGTCACTTCTTACGGCCGCTATACCGCCAGCGACAGCCTCCCCGCGCCGCTGGTAAACCGCAGCCAAATAGCTTGTGGCCTGGCCCGCGACACCATCGCCCCTTGTACGCCAAGGTTTTCCTTGCGCACCGTTTGTCCAGACACCCTCTATTTTTCTTGGGAGCTACCCGATGACCCGAGCTGCCCTAACGACATTGACCAATTCAATATCTACTTCCAGCCCCCCGGAGAGGATTTTGACGAGGCGCCGCTGCTGCAAATCCAAGCCACGGGCGATAGCACCATACGCTTCGTTAACGATGGCGATAAGTTTGGCTGTTTTGCCATTACCGCCCTGGACGATGCCGATCAAGACAGCAGCAGCACGGCCAACGAGAGCCCCCTCAGTGAAAAAGCCTGCGTGGAAAACTGCTTTGCCATCCAGTTCCCCAACGTATTTACCCCCAATGGGGACGGCATCAATGATTTTTTCCTGCCCCTTAGTTACAACCAGGTAGACGATTTCCAAATAGAGATTTACAACCGCTGGGGCACGCGCGTGTACGAGGCCAATTCTTTGGAAGCCTTTGTAAACCCGGGCTGGGATGGTACGGTTAGTAGAACCGGCGAACCGGCTCCGGATGGCGTTTATTACTACCTGGCGCGTTATCGCGCCAAAACGCTGGACCAAAGCCAGCTGCAGCAATCTAAAGGCTTTTTGCATCTGATGCGTTGAGGCATCGGTTCGTGTCCATTATTTAAAGAGCAACACTTTTTATGTTTACCGGAATCATTGAAGAAGTAGCCCAGGTCCAAAGCCTGCAAAAGGAAGGGGGCAATTTGCACCTGGAACTTAGCTGCAGTTTTGCCCGGCAATTGCAAATTGATCAGAGCGTGGCCCATAACGGCGCCTGCCTCACCGTGGTACAAGGGGGTAAAAACAGCTTCTGGGTAACCGCCATAGAAGAAACTTTACAGCGCACCAATCTGGGCCAGCTGGCAGTGGGAGACGGCGTGAACCTGGAACGCTGCATGCCGGCCAATGGCCGCTTTGACGGACACATCGTGCAGGGCCATGTAGACACCACCGCCCACGTTACCAGCGTGTACGAGAAAGACGGCAGCTGGGAGTACTGGTTTGCTTACCGTCCCGATCCCGCGCATGTAACCGTCCCCAAAGGTTCTATCACCATCAACGGGGTTAGTCTTACGGTGGTAGCCTCGGGACAAAACGAGTTCTCGGTAGCGATTATCCCCTATACCTATGAGCATACCAATTTTCACCAGCTGAAGCCCGGCGACCTGGTGAACCTGGAATTTGACGTGGTAGGAAAGTACGTTGCAAAACTGCTGCAGATGGAGCAATCAGCCGCCCCTAAAGAAGATTAAGCCTGGTCTTTGAAGGGCGCTCTTCGATCATCTTGGGGCGTCCCGGGTGCGCTTTTATTCCTGGAGAAAAAGGATTAGCCCTTCTCCAGCCAGGCCTGCACTTCTCCGATGGAAAGACCACTTTGCGCCAATAAATAGTCCCGGGGTCCGTGCCCCAGAAAACGGTCGGGAAGGCCCGCGCGCCTGCATTCCCGGGGGTTTAGCGGCCGGCTTATTTTTAAAAGGGCACTGTAAATCCCTCCTTGCGCCGGTAATTCTTCCAGCAGGAGCCAACGGGAAAAAGGTTTCAACAGGCGCTCCAGCTCGGCTTCCGGGAAAGGCTTCAGTACGGGAAGATGAAGATGGGCCGCCCCCGTACCCGCTACCGCCGCCTGGGCCAGGGGAGCCATGCTCCCCACACTAAGGACACAACTTCTCTGGCCCTGCTGCCAAAAATGAGGCTGCAAGCCAGCAAAAGGCACGGCAGATTGGCCTCCCTGGTCCTTGGGGTAGCGAATAGCTACCGGCTTCTCTAGGGCCAGCGCTTGAGGAAGCATGGCTTCCAGCGCCGCCGGGTGGGCCGGCGCCCAAATCTGAATACCGGGCAAGGACTGCAACATCCCTACGTCAAAAAGTCCGTGATGCGTAGGGCCATCCGCTCCTACCAAACCGGCCCGATCAAGGGCAAACACCACCGGTAGGCCTTGCAAGACGACATCATGGACGATTTGATCAAAAGCCCGCTGCGCAAAAGTGCTGTAAAGGTGGCAGAGCACCGGCGCCCCCGC
>CAJXMS010000091.1 GCA_913056475.1 uncultured Bacteroidota bacterium | reverse complement strand
GCCCTACCGCGGAAATCTTCAATCAGCCAAAAGACGTTTACACTAAGGGACTACTGGCTTGCCGCCCCACCCCAGATACCACCTGGCGGCGGCTGCCGCTGGCGCGGGACTTTCTTAGCCATCAGGAACACCAGGGCCCGCGCTGGAAACCAGCAGAAAAAGACCAAAAGGCAGAGGAACGCACCCGGCAGGAACCCCTCTTTCGAATAGAATCGTTGTGCAAAACCTTTAGGGGAAAACCCAATATCTGGGGGCAGCGGCGGATTGTTTCCGCCCTTGATGAGGTCTCCCTGGCCGTTTACCCGGGCGAATCCCTGGGCCTGGTGGGCGAATCAGGTTCCGGCAAAACCACCCTGGGTAGGATGCTCGTGGGCCTAGAGCCCCTGGAACAGGGACAGGTCTTTTTCCGCGAAAAACCCCTCCCCAGCCGGGCCTCCGCCCTGCGGCTTTTGCGTAAGCAGGTCCAAATCATATTTCAGGACCCCTACGCCAGCCTAAATCCCCGGCTCCGTATAGGAGAAAGCATAAGCGAAGTGCTGCGGGTCCAGCGCAAAATGAGCCGCCGCCAGGCCCGCATTACCACGCAGGAGCTTCTGGAAAAGGTAGGCCTGCTTCCCGATTACTACCAGCGCTATCCCCACGCTTTCAGCGGCGGCCAGCGCCAACGCATCGGCATAGCCCGGGCCCTGGCGGTGGAGCCACAGTTTATCGTCTGCGATGAATCGGTCAGTGCGCTGGATGTATCGGTCCAGGCGCAAATACTGAATCTCCTTAACGACCTCAAGGACGAATACGGGCTTACCTACCTCTTCATATCGCATGACCTCAACGTAGTCAAGTATTTCTGCGACCGTATTGCGGTGCTGCAGGAAGGAAAGCTGGTAGAGTCGGGGCCGGCAGAAGGGCTTTATCGCTCGCCACAGAAAGCTTATACCCAGGGGCTCATTGAGGCCATTGCCGGCTAAGGCTCCTCCTCGTGGGACTTCTTATCCGCTTCTTTTTGACCTTTGAGCAAAGCCAGTTCCTGGGCCAATTCTTTGAGCTGCCTATGCTGGCGGGAGGCCACCATGGAGAGATGCACCAAGAACAGAATGATGGCAAAGAAGCCAAAAAGAAATATCAGGGAAGGGGCATAGTAGACCCCTAAAAGGCCCGCTATCTTTTCCAGGCCATCTCGCCAAATGGAAAAAAACAAGAGAAAGGCCGTGCAAGCTATCCAAATGACGCTGTACTCCTCTCTTAACTTGCCTTTCAGGATGAGTCGGGCTATAAAAGCCAGAAAAAGTAAGCTTCCTAAAATACTCAGAATTTGAATTTTAAGCGGTACTATATCTTCCATAACGCCTTATTTTTAAAGTGATAAAAAAGAGTCCCAGCAAGACTTTAAGCATGTAAAAGACACTTAGCCCCGGGGTGATAGAAGACGCGCCCGTTTGCCGCGACCGCATGTTGACGGGTGCTTCCACCACCTTAAGCTGGTGCAGCCCATAGAGAACCACGGACTCGGGCTCCGGGAAGGTATCCGGGTAATGAGGAGCCGCAAGGGACAGGGCTTCACGGTTAATAAGCGTCATCCCGGAGGTGATATCCAGCACCCGTATGCCGGAAAGCCAAAAGCACCAATGAGATAAGATCTTAATGCCCAGCCTACGTGAAATGGTAGAGCGGAAGCCTTTCTTTTCCACAAAACGGGAGCCCACCACCACCGGCGCTTTTTCAGCCTCCATGGCTTTTATGAGGGCTTCTATCTCCGCGGGTGGATGCTGGCCATCCCCGTCAATTCGGGCCACATAGGTAAAGCCTTCCTGCCAGGCGTAGCGATAACCAGCCTGAACCGCCCCGCCGATTCCCAAATTTATAGGCAGATCTAAAAAAGGTAAGCCCCGCCGCTGAAGCTCGGCCTTGGTATGGTCCGTACTGTGGTCATTTATGTATAAAACCTCACTGGCCATGGACAGCTGGGCACGAGCCGCCTCTACTTCCCCTGCCAGGCTGGGCAAGCTCTGCGCTTCATTAAAGCAGGGAATTAATATGAGCAAAGGTGCCTTTTTCATTGATCGCGATTTCCGCTCCGGGCGGCTTCATAGTCGGGCCTTTGAATGAGGGAATCCAGGGTTTGGTACTCTGCTTGGCTTAATTGTGAGCGGCCCCATATAAAAAAATAAGCCTCCCGGGTCATCCCGTCCCAGTGAATAATACTACTGAGGTATTGCCGGCTCTGCTGCAGATTAAGCCCGCTGGCGAGCAGCACAAATACGCTCAAGGGGACCCATCGCCGCCAGCTTTGCCCCGCCCAGGAAAATACGGCGGTAAGCCCGAAAAGCCAAAAAGGATAATAATGCACAAAGGCCCGGTGACTAAAGCAGCCCCCGTACCACCAATCCCACCAGGAGCTGATCACGTAAAGCGACAATAAAAGCAAAGGTATAATGGCCCAGCGCAGGGGGCGGATTCGGTAAAGTCCGAGGAGGCCCAGAAGCATTAAAACCGCCAAAGGGGTGTAAATGATCCAGCCTTTCCGAAAGCTAAACAGCACTTTGCCCACTTGGGGATCCATCCAAAAAAAGCCCTCTTCGCTACCATAGCTGTAAAAAAGCCAGTCGCCCGCGGCCCACTGCCAGTAGAAAAGCTGCGGAAGAAGGGGGGCTAAAAAAGCCAGGAAAAGCAGCCCCCAGCGCCAGCGAAGCCGGGCCAACAAGCCCCATTTCCTGGCCCAGCTGCCCCGGTCGTATACGCCATAGAGCAGCGGAAAAAGCCCCACAATGAGAAGGGTAGGACGAATTAAAACGGCCCAGCCCAGGCTGAGCCCCAGCAGTACCAACCAAGCGGTAGATTCCTTTTGATGATACCGGATGGTGGCCAGAATCATTGCGCTCAGCAACAAAAACAAGTAGCCATGTGCCATCTCCCCCTGGCTGAGGGTGTAGTAGAAAAGATTGCTGCCAAAAAACAGAGCGAGATAGGAAAGCCCACTAATAAGGGGCGGAAAAAAATGATAAAGACACTGCAGCAATAGAAAAGCCGCTAACAGGGCATAAAGGAGCGAACCCCGGTGAATCCATTTTTCAAAGGGCCTTTCATAGCCGGTAAGCGATTGGTTGGCTGCGGCCTCCCTGCTCGCCTCCCAGTAGCCCAGGGCAAACCAAGGGCTGTAAAGTAAAGCCATTCCCATGGTAACCTTTGGCACTTCTCTTCCCTTTTGCCCCTCATTGGTCCAGTAGTGGTGCGCATAGGTAAAGCCCAAATCCTTTTCTAAAAATGCAGCCGGCAAATAGCTGTAATACTGGTTTACATCCGCAAAAAATAGGGTATCCCGGCCCGCGCGATTAATCCATTCAGCGCCCGAAACCACGAAGAAGGCCGCCAAAACCAAAAGAACGGCAGCGGAAGTTAGGCGCTGCTTCATAATCCTCAGAGGCTCATTTCGGGGATATCTCCCTCCACCACCAGCTTACCTTCGGTGGCATTCTGAACTTCCTCCACACTAACGCCCGGCGCCAGTTCCTTGAGCACAAAGGCGCCGTTTTCCACGTCAAGAACAGCCAGGTTGGTCACGATCCGGTTCACGCAGCGGACCCCAGTGAGCGGGAGTGTACAGCTCTTAAGCAGCTTGGAGGCACCGCGCTTATTGGTATGCATCATGGCCACGATGATATTATCCGCGGAGGCCACCAGGTCCATGGCCCCGCCCATGCCTTTCACCATTTTACCGGGAATTTTCCAGTTGGCTATATCGCCGGTCTCGCTCACCTCCATGGCCCCCAACACCGTAAAATCCACGTGCTGCCCGCGGATCATGCTAAAGCTGGTGGCGCTGTTAAAGAAAGCCGCCCCGGGCTTGGCGGTAATGGTTTGTTTACCCGCATTGATCAGGTCGGCATCCACTTCCGCTTCGGCCGGGAAGGGCCCCATCCCCAGGATGCCGTTTTCGCTTTGAAACTCCACGGAGATCTCTTCCGGGATGTAATTGGCCACCAGGGTAGGGATACCAATTCCGAGGTTTACGTAGCTCCCATCTTCCATTTCGCGCGCTATGCGTTGCGCTATGCCGTGTTTGTCTAGCATAATAATCGTCTTTTTGATTTCGCCCTTAGCCCTCCCGGGTAGTGCGCTGTTCTATTCGTTTCTCGTATTGCTGACCCTCAAAAATGCGCTGCACAAAAATACTGGGGGTGTGGACCGTATTCGGATCCAGCTCGCCCACGGGCACCAGTTCCTCCACCTCGGCCACGGTGATTTTACCGGCCATAGCCATCAGGGGGTTAAAGTTGCGGGCGGTTCCTTTAAAAATAAGGTTGCCCGCCGCATCACCTTTCCAGGCTTTCACAAAGGCAAAGTCTGCCTCGAAAGCATGTTCCAGCACGTGGGGTTTTCCGTTAAACCAGCGCACCTCTTTACCTTCAGCTACCTCGGTGCCATAGCCCGCGGGGGTAAAAAAGGCGGGCACACCGGCCCCGGCGGCGCGGCAGCGCTCGGCCAGGGTACCCTGGGGCACCAGTTCCACTTCCAGATCGCCGCTGAGCATTTGTTTCTCAAAGAGGGCATTTTCGCCCACGTAGGAGCTTACCATTTTTTTGATCTGGCGGGTTTGCAGCAGGTAGCCCAGCCCAAAGTCGTCTACCCCGGCATTGTTACTGATACAGGTGAGGCCTTTGGCGCCATTATCGCGGATGGCTTCGATGGCCT
This sequence comes from uncultured Bacteroidota bacterium, assembly GCA_913056475.1. Lineage (GTDB taxonomy): Bacteria > Bacteroidota > Bacteroidia > Flavobacteriales > Schleiferiaceae > CAJXMS01. The sequence goes on along the minus strand of CAJXMS010000091.1, from coordinate 3,470 downwards.
TTTCCGGAATACCACATAGCCCAAAGCCGCCTAGCATGAGGGTCATGTTATCTTCCAGGCCTTTTACCGCCTCGGAAGCATCCTTTACGCGTTTATCGATCATAGAGCATTGTTTTTTTGCGGTAGTGGTATTTCACATTTGGCCTCCGGCCAAATGTAATTCAGTAATGCTTCGAATGTAGGCATTTTTAATAATCGAAAGGGTCGTTACGAGCTCCTCCTTGTTTGCTGGTGTCGCCAGAAGCACTACGCTCATATTCTTCGCAATCCAGTTCCACTCCCAGGGCCCCTTCAGGTTTTTCGAAAGCGCCCTTGCTTACGGAGAGCGAGGGATCAGCGTAGCATTTCTCCATGAAAAGCGCCCAGGTAGGGAGGGATACGGTAGCCCCCTGGCCGTAATAGGTGGCGCCAAAGTGGGCGGCGCGGTCTTCACAGCCGCTCCAAACGCCCGTTACCAAATTAGGAACGGTGCCCATAAACCAGCCATCGGAATTATTTTGGGTGGTCCCCGTTTTTCCGGCGATGGGATTGGTAAAAGCATAGGGGAAGCCGGTCACCACATCATTGAGGTAGCGCCCGCCGCGGGAGCGCAGCCGGGCCCCGGTGCCGTAAGCGGTTACCCCCTGAAGCAATTTGAGGACCACGTAGGCGTCTTTGGCGCTCATCACTTCGCGGGTAAAGGGGGTGAATTCTTCCAGGACCACGCCATTTTTATCCTCAATGCGGGTTACCGCCAGGGGCTGGGTGTACACGCCTTTATTGGCAAAGGTCGTGTAGCTACCTACCATTTCGTGTACGGATAGATCTACCGCTCCCAGGGCTATCGCCGGTTGCGTATCAATGGGAGCTTTGACCCCCATATCGCGCAGGAGGTTTATCACCGGCCGGGGCCCAACTTGCTTCATTAGGTAGGTAGTCACGGTATTCACACTATTGGCCAGGGCTGCTTCCAGGGTATACACGCCTCCGTATTCATCGCCCGCATTGGAGGGACACCAATCTTCGAGAAGGCCGTACTGCCCCTCTTCAATACAGGTGCGCACATTGGGTACTTCAAAGCAGGGGCTGTAATGGAGCTGCTCAATGGCCGTGGAGTACACAAAAGGTTTGAAGGTAGAGCCTACCTGCCGGCGTCCTTGCTTGACGTGATCGTACTTAAAGTGCTCAAAGTCGATCCCTCCTACCCAGGCTTTGATGAATCCCGTTTGAGGCTCGACCGAGAGGAGGCCGGTTTGATAGAAATGCTTGTAGTAACGGATAGAGTCCATGGGGCTCATTACCGTATCGATATCGCCTTCCCAGGAAAACACCCGCATGGGAATAGGCTTTTGAAAATTTTCCCGAATACTATCGCGGCTAGCGCCGGCTTTTACCAAGCGGCGATAACGGGGGGTACGCCGCATGGCGCGCTGCATCAGGCGATCAATTTCTGCTTCGGTTACGCTGTGAAAAGGGGCGTACGGGCGGTCCTTTTCCTGTTCAAAGAAGACCCGTTGTAAATTGCTCATGTGCTCCGTTACGGCCTCTTCCGCGTATTGCTGCATGCGGGAGTCTATGGTGGTATAGATTTTCAGACCATCGGTATAGAGGTTGTAATGGCTGCCGTCGGGCCGGGGGTTCCGTTCGATCCATTTGCTGAGGTAGCTCCGGAGATAGGCTCGAAAGTAGGGCGCCTGTCCTGCGAGGTGATTTTGCCGCTTAAATCGTAATTTTATGGGTAACTGGCTCAGGGAGTCGAGCTTTTCCCGGCTTAGCATGCCATTCTTGTGCATCTGGCCTAGCACCACATTGCGGCGGGTTTTCATGCGCTCGGGGAAGCGCTTAGGATTGTACAGGGCCGGATTTTTGGCCATGCCTACTAACACGGCCGCTTCTTCTATCTGCAGGCTGTCGGGCGTCTTGTTAAAGTAAATTTTAGCGGCAGAATTAATACCCACCGCCTGGTAAAGGAAGTCCAGCTGATTAAAGTACATAGCAATGATCTCTTGCTTGGTATACTGCCTTTCAAGTTGGACGGCAATGACCCATTCTTTGAACTTCTGGGGAATACGATCCCAGATAGAAGAAGCGGGTTCATGGAAAAGCTGCTTGGCCAGCTGCTGGGTTATGGTGCTTCCCCCACCGGCGGCCCCCAGGAGGAAAGCGGCCCGGGCCAGCGATTGAAAATCAATGCCGGAGTGCTTGTAATAACGCTCGTCTTCGGTAGCCACCAGGGCATTGACCAAATGAGGAGAGAGATCTTTGAAGGCCGCATGAGTGCGGTTGTCCAGATAAAATTTGCCCAGCTGCTTGCCATCGGCGGTAATGATTTCACTGGCCAGGTTGCTCTTGGGGTTTTCGATCTCCTCAAAGGTGGGCAGGGGGCCAAAAGCGCCCAAAGCGGCCAAACCTACCGTGAGGGCAACGCCTAAAATAGCCAGCACCACCAAGGTCCAAAAAGCCTTTACCAGGCCAAAATAGTTGTAGCGTTTTTTATTTTTCTTTGGTTTGGCCGCCATCGTATTGTTTTAAAGTCAAGCCTACAGCTTTAACCCCGGGTAGGTAAGGGCGCCGCATGGCGTGCGTAAATCGGAAAGTATAAGAGCCCGGCTGGGAAAAGCGCAGGGGCTGGCCTCGAAAGGGCCGGTGAAAAGTGCGCAAGTCGCCCATGCCTTCTCCCAACCAGCGGCCGTATTTATCCGCCAGTTGCACGTTGGCAGTGTCGCTGTATTCCCTCCCCTCATCGGAATTAATGCTACGAAAGAGATATAAGTTGGCGTAGGGATAAGCCTGATTGGTCCTCAAGTGAAAGGTAACTACGTATGGGCGCGTGGTGTCCTGGATTTCTACCTGAAATACCGCCGCGGTATCCTGATGCCAGCCCTTAGGCCCCACCTCTTGATAGGCCTCGTAAGCGGGAGGTGAGCTACAACTTAGCAGCATTCCCGGTATGAAGAGCAGGTAGGCAAATCTAAGCACGGCCACGTTTTTGAGGGTTTTGCGCTTTATTTTTCCCGCGTTGCCGGGGCTTACGTCCTTTTTTGCGGGACTTTTTCGCTTTGTGGTCAAAACGGGTAAGGTCCTCATCTCCTACCGCATTTTGGTAAGCTACTTGAGGCTCCGGCTGGGAGAGGCTGTAGCTTTCGAGGCTCTCGGGCTTCTGCCCTTCCTGTATTTCGTTTTGAAGTTTTTTGACGGTATCCCGATGCAGGGCTACCCACTCACTGCCTTCCTCTTCATAAGCGTACCACATGATCTCTTTAAAGATATCCATTTTCTGGAAGTGGGCTTTGCCTTTTTGGGTATAGAGGGGGGATTGCGTTTTGGGGAATTGCTTCAGCGCGTCCAGATAAGTGTCCAATTCAAAATTCAAGCAGCATTTGAGTTTACCGCATTGGCCAGCCAGCTTTTGGGGGTTGAGGGAAAGCTGCTGGTAGCGGGCTGCGGAGGTACTAACGGAACGAAAATCGGTGAGCCAGGGAGAACAACAG
>CAJXMS010000090.1 GCA_913056475.1 uncultured Bacteroidota bacterium | reverse complement strand
GTCCCAGGCACCGCGGAGGGTGAGAAGCCCATTAAGCATACCGCCCCAGGAAGGGAAGATGAGCATGATAGAGAAGACCGTTCCCAGGCTCTGCGCCCAGTCGGGCAGGCTGGTGTAGAGCAGGTGGTGGGGCCCCGCCCAGATGTAGATGAAGATCAGCGCCCAGAAGTGAATGATGGAGAGGCGGTAGGAGTACACAGGGCGGTTGGCTGCCTTGGGCACGAAATAATACATCAGGCCCAGTACCGGGGTGGTAAGGAAGAAAGCCACCGCATTGTGCCCGTACCACCACTGCACCAGGGCATCCTGTACGCCGGCAAAAATGGAATAAGAATTTAAGAAGCCCACGGGCAGGGCCAGGTTATTAACAATATGCAGTACCGCTACGGTAACGAAGGTGGCTATGTAAAACCAAATAGCCACGTAGAGGTGACGTTCGCGGCGCTTGAGAATGGTCCAGAACATATTGACCCCAAAGACGACCCATACCAGCGCAATGGCAATATCGATGGGCCACTGCAGCTCGGCGTATTCTTTAGAAGAGGTAATACCCAGGGGCAGGGTAAGCACCGCCGAGAGGATGATAAGCTGCCAGCCCCAGAAGTGGACTTTACTGAGAAAATCGCTGGCCATACGGGCCTTCAGCAGGCGCTGCAGGGAATAATAAACCCCGGCAAAAATGGCATTCCCTACAAAGGCAAAAATGGCCCCGTTGGTATGGAGGGCCCGCAGGCGTCCAAAGGTAAGCCAGGAAGCCACATTCCACTCGGGAAAAACCAGCTGAAAGGCAATGAGGATACCCACCAGGAGGGCGATCACCCCCCACACAATGGTGGCCACGGTAAAGTTCCGGGCCGTGGTATTATCATAATGAAAAGTCTCTGCTTGCGTCATTTTGAGGATTCTTGAGAGGTTTGAGATTCGGAGGCTTTACGGGTGTTGTCTTTGAGCATGCGCACGCTGGGGGCGTAATCATCGTCATACTGCCCGGTGCGGATGCTCCAGACAAAAGCTCCCAGGAAGGCTACTGCCACCAGGAAACTCACCGCGATAAGAAGGTATATAGCCGTCATAGTAGGAATGGGATTGTATTTTTCCGCTTTTACAAGGCCAAAACTAGGGGGGGGCCACCGAGCGAAGAATGATATTTATCAGTCCTTTTATTTTTTGCTTTAAAAGTAAAAAAAAGCTGGAAAAGAACTTAACACAAGTTCCTTTCCAGCTGGTCTATAATGCTTTAAGAAAGCGAAAAGCAGGAGCCTGCTAGAAGCCAATGGTCGCTTCCAGCATGGCCCCGTTAAAATTACCTTCGTTTAGCAGGCTGCTATTGCCGTAGCCGTTGTAATCTTGGTTCACGTACTCGGCTTTAAGGAGCACGTTAGGGGTCATGAACCAGCCCGCGCCAAAGGCGTAGCGGTTCACATCTACCTGATTAGGGTCCGCATTGGGGTTAAAATTGGGCTGATCTCCTTCTACGCGATTGAATTTACCGCCGGCATAGAATTGCTCCTTGCTCCCAAAGCGGTAAAGCAGTTCCGCATGGAGTTGGGTCCAGCTGCGGGTTTGCGCCTCACCGGATATTTTACCACTCACGGTTTCGAAGGTCCCGAAGAGCTCCAGGCCCTTAAATTTCACGAAGGGGTTGATCATAATGGCATTGACCTCATTGATCATGCTGGGATTCACCCGCCCGGTGCGAAAATCGGCCGTAGCATTGGCCGTGTTATCGGCCATCACCAGGTAGTAACGGCTACCGGCACGATCGCCAAAGTAGAGGAAGTTGGTCTGCCCTTCAGCACTGCCGTAGTAAGAACCGGTAAGACGCACCCGCAGGTCTTCATTTATTTGCTTATCGTAGCCCAATTTCCCTAAGATGGCAGGGCTGGGCTCTACCCCTGGATCATCTACACTTTGGTTGAGGTCTCCATTGGTAGCCCCCACCATCACGAGGAAGTCGCCCGGGGTGAAATACACCTCAGCCCCGGCTTCGGTATTAAAGGCGTCCATGATCAGATTGCCCACGAAAGGGTTATAGATGGAGCGGGCATTATCGGTACGGCGGAAGTGATAGTCGCCGTAATTTATCTCCATCATACCCACTTTCACGGTGGTAAAGTCCATTAAGTTCTCTAAGAGCCCTTCGCGCAGGAAGTTAAGCTTCCCAATTTGTACATACCCCCCTTTTACCCAGCTATCCGGATGGTGGCGAGAGCTCAGATAAGTACGCAAGTGCATCCGCACCCCATCGGCCAGGGCCACGTCCAGGTCCAGATTGGCCGTAGGCAGGTTGAAGTTGTTGCGGATATCTATCAGGGTATCGGCCGTAGTACCGGTACTGTGGCTTAGGGCCTGATATTGGACGGCAAAGCCACCCCCGAGGCGTACATTAAAGCCCTCCCAGGGCTCATCGGTTTCCAGGGCTTCAAATTGATGAATGCCGGTTTGGCTGGGCGATCTAAATTGCTGCATGTCCCGGTCTTGGTCCAGGTTTTGAGCAGAGAGGCCAGTGGCGATTAGAAAGGCCACCAGCAGACTGAAGGTGAAACGAAAAGATTTCATAGCTAACTTGATTTTAGGATTGATTACGGATTTGAAAAAGCGCCCGGCTATCTAATTGTAGCGGAGCGAGAAGTTTACGGTCACATAGTCGCCGGTGGTCACACTGCCAAACATGAAGCTGGGAGGCTCCACCCCAAAAGTGCTCATCTTAAAGCGGCTACTGCCTTTCAGGGTCACCCCCTCCTCGCTGAGCACCGCTTTTACGGGAATGTCCATGGTCCGGGTTTTACCGGCTATTTTTAGTTGCCCCCGAGTAAGGAGCTTTACCTCCCCCTGCCCCAGCCACTCCTGGCTGCGCACCGCGGTGAGCGTATATTTTATTTGCGGATGTTGTTCACTTTTGAGCGCATCATACATATTACTGTTCATAGGACTCTTCCCGCTTTCCAGCGTTTCTACCGGCACGGTAAGCCGTAGAGCGTTGATGGCCAGCCGCTTCTCAAAAATATCTACATCCATAGTGCCCCGCAGGTCTTCCGCTTTTACCGTCCAGTCGTGCAGGGTGCTGGTCCCCTCTATGGCCATAGTAGACTGGGCCTTATCGGTTCGGTAAGTCACCAGAGGTTCTGGATTCAATAGGGGCGCTACTAGAAGGCTTAAAGTGATTGCGAGCGTTTTCATATCCAAGGCGTTTTGTTAACAACAAAGGTGACCTGGCCCACCGGCCCCGGAAATGATCCTTATCAGCCTTTCAAGTGATTTTTATCATGTTTTGCCTTCAAGCTTTGCCACCTAAGGCCTGGCGGCCAAATGTGCTTCGTACCGCGGCTTGCTTTTTCCTATTTCGGCCCCTTTTCTAATGAATAATAGACCACTACAGAGCTAGACACTTGTCTTAAGCCCGAAGTATTAAGATGAGAATTGTTGGTTCAAAGAGATTTGGGGTGGAATAGCTCTTCCAGCGGCAATACAGGCACAGGGTATCGCCATAAATAAGAGCAAAGTAGATAAATAAAAAAAGGAGCGTTGACTTGGCTTGGGTTTACCAGCCGCAGCTGAAAGGGCCCTTCGGTAGATCTACACTCCACGCGTTTGGCCTACGGGTCCAGGAATAGTTCCGCTGGGCGCAAGACTTGAACGGGCGGGGCGGATACATTTGGCCGCTGAGGCCTTACTTTCCTAAAAAAGCCAGGCGCTGCCTGGCCCGGCGACGGATGAGCAGGGTAACGAAAAGGACCACCGAAATGGAAGAAAGGGGCATAAGGATGGCAGCAATGAGGGGACTTACCACCCCGGCGAGCGCCAACGAAATGCCCGCCAAATTATAGAGAAAAGAAAGCCCAAAGGCGGCTTTCACCACCCGCTGGCCGTACTGGGCCAGTTCGAGCATAGCGGGAAGGCCCGGAAGGGCGCCGGCCCGCAATACGGCATCGCTGGCGGGAAAGTAGTTTACATGGTCTTCACAAAGGCTTACCCCTACGTCACTTTGCTGGAGGGCGCCGGCATCGTTAAGTCCATCGCCCAGCATCATCACCTGGTGGCCCTGGGCCTGGGCCTTTTCCAGATAAGCGAGTTTTTCATGGGGCGATTGCTGAAAACGAAGCTGGGCCGCCGGCCCCAATAAGTTCCGGAAACGTTCCTTTTCGGCCGGGTGATCGCCGCTGAGCAGCGATAGCGCATACCGCTGCCGCAAGGGGGCCAGCACTTGTGGGAGCTCCGGACGCAGTTCTTGCTGAAAACGAAAGTAACCCCGGTATACGCCATCAATGGCCAGCGCTACGTGGGTGGCGGCGGGAGGCTCCTGAGCCAAAAAACGGGCGCTGCCCAGGCGAATACCGAAGGAGGCTACGCGTGCCGTAATGCCCTGACCGCGGTGTTCTTCGAAATTTTCCAAAGGCCGCTGCGGAAGCTGCTCCGCTGCGGGGCAGAGGTAACGCACCAGGGGGGGCAGCAAGGGGTGATGCCCTTTCTGGGCGAGAAGCGCTACCGCCTCCTTCTCTTCGGGCGCAAGGGGCGCCCCTTCCCAGCTTACCTCCATGTGATCGGTGCGGGTAAGGGTGCCCGTCTTATCGAATACCAGGTGGCTAAGTTGCGTAAGCGCGGGGATGACCTGGTGATTTTTAAGAAAAAAGCCATAGCGCCCCAGGGCGCGCACCAAACTGCCGTGGGCAAAGGGCTCCGCGAGTGCCAGCGCACAGGGGCAGGCCACGATCAGCACGGCCGTGACCACTTGCAAGGCGGTACCGGCGCCCTGCGGCCACCAAAGCATCCCGCCCAGTAGGGCCAGCAGCAGGATGGCCGGGGTGAAAAAACGGCTGATCCGGTCGGAAAGGCTGCGCTGGCCCTGGGTTTTGGCGGGCCCCGCTCCTTCCTGGGCCCAGAGGCGCGCCAGGTAGCTCTGGTCTACCGGGGCGGAAAGAATAAAATCGGCCGCGGCACCGGTAAGGCGAGCGCCGGCAAAAACGGCCTGCCCGGCGTACTTACTCACCGGCAGCGATTCCCCGGTGAGGTAGCTGTAGTCCAGGGTGGCCTGGCCGTGATGGAGATCGGCATCGGCGGGCAGCACTTCCCCTTCCCGGAGGCGGATGCGGTCGTTTTTTTGGAGGTCTTCTACGGCCGTAGCTTGCTCCCGGCCATCCGGCAATACCCGGTAGGCCGCCAGGGGCAGGAAAGCATCGAGCTGGCGGTCAAAACTGAAATTGGCGTAGGTCTTTTGCTGATACCACTTACCAATGAGCAGGAAAAACACCAGGCCCGCCAGGCTGTCAAAATAACCAGGCCCCACCCCGGCCAGGACTTCGTAGGTACTGCGGCCAAAAAGGACGAGAATGCCCAAGACGATGGGCACGTCTATACTGAGAAATCCGGCGCGCAGGGCCTTGAAAGCTTGTTGAAAATAAGGCTGCGCACTGTAGAGCAGCACCGGGAGGCTAAACAGGAGCATGAGGTAGCGGAAAAAATTTTGCAGGCCCGGGTCCTGAGCCAGGCTGCTGTGCAGATACTCGGGCAGGGCCAGCAGCATGGTATTGCCAAAGAAAAACCCCGCTACCCCCAGACGGATGAGGAGGCTGCGGCGCGATTTATCGGGCCCGCCCAGGCGGGTTTGAAAATCAGGGGGATAACCGATGAAATCCAGCAGGGCGGCCACCTTGGAGAGCGCTATGGCTTCCCTCTGGTACACCAATACGGCTTCTTTACGGCCAAAGTGGACCTCTACCTGCAGCAGCGCGGGCTCCACCTCGGTAAGGTTTTCCAGCAGGTAAATACAACTGGAACAATGGATGGCCGGCAAGTGCAGCGTAAGCCGCGCCTGCCCCGCTTCCTGAAAATCGAGCACTTTATCCCGCACCCGCTCCTCATCCAGGTAGGCGTAGCGCCGCAGGGGGAGGGCCTCCTCCGCATAGCGCTTGCCGGAGGCATTCATCATTTCGTCTACCATCCGGCAGCCCGTGCAGCAATACACCTTATCGGCCGGGCCGTATACCGGCTCCGCGATAGGCTGCTGGCAGTGCGCACAATCCTGGGCTACCGGCGGGGTCTCTTCCATACAGGCAAAATTGAGGGGCTCCTCTTTGAAGATATATGACAAATATCATATCTTTGATTCAGCTATGGGAAAAACTGATCAACTCGAGCCCCCACATCACTGCCAGCTCTGTAACAACCGGCCCAGCAGTGCTTTCCGCGATCTTAATGCCGAAACCCTGGACACGGTAAGCCAGCTCAAGACCTGCGCCGCTTTTAAAAAAGGGCAAGTAATGCTGCACGAAGGGGCGCGCCCGCAAGGCGTTTATTGTATTCACAAAGGCAAACTGAAATTTTACCGCCTGGGCAGCGAAGGCAAGGAGCAGATCGTGCGCTTTGCCACCAATGGGGACCTGGTAGGCTATCGCAGCATCCTCAGCGATGAACCTATCGGCGCCTCCGTTACCGCCCTGGAAGACACCTTTGCCTGCTACATTCCCAAGAGCTCTTTCTTTGAAGTGATTGATCAAAACCCCAAGTTCTCCCTCAACCTGCTCCAAGATAGTTGTCACGAACTGGGCGAAGCGGGTAAAATGATCACCAGCCTGGCCCAAAAAACCGTCCGCCAGCGCCTGGCCGAGATCTTCCTGGTGCTACGTGCCACTTTTGGGGAAGACCATGAGGGCTATCTGGACCTAAAGCTCACCCGCGAGGAAATCGCCAATATGGTGGGCACCGCCACGGAATCGGCCATCCGGCTTATTTCCGAGCTGCGCTCAGAAGGGGCCATCCACACCGCGGGCCGGCGCATCAAGATAGAAGACCCTTCCACGCTGCGCGACCTCGCGGCGGTGGTGGATTAGCCTTCTCTTGCTCCGCTATTTTTGGGCTTCCGCCAAATGTGAATCAGCCCCGGGCCGGCATTTTTCCGCAGGAGGCGGCATCTGCCCGGGGGCAGCCCCAGCAGGCAGGGCGCAAAAATTTGAGCCTTCCTGATAAAAATCATTTATGGCTCTGGTGGCGGCGTCTACTTTAGCGGGCAAAGACAGACCCTTTTGTGTGCTGATGATATTTTAAAAGAATTACAAGCCGCCTTGCCCTTTGAAGCAGATCCGGTGCTCCTGGAAGAAATTGTCACCCAGAGCTGCTCCATCCCCTTTGTGGGGGCGGGGGAAAAATTTTTCAAGCCGGGTGATCCGGCCAAAGGCTTCTACTGGCTCCTCTCCGGCACCGCCCGGATGGTGATCCCGGAAGATGCCCCCCTGGAGCTTCCGCGCGGCTTCATGCTGGGGCTGGACAGCTTCCTGCTGCGGCGGCCCCATCCCTTTGCCATCGAAACGGCGGATGAAGGCGCCCATACCCTCTTCGTAAACCGGGTAAGTTACGCCCATTTCAGCGAGCACCGGGGGTTTCACAAGCTCATCAACCAGCAAATCCTTTACCACCTGGAGGCCTTCCGGAGCCGACTTGCGGCGCCCGCCACGTTGTCTTAACCCGGAGGGTGTCCCTCTTCGCATCCCCAGCAATAAGTTTCGGTCGCTTACCGGGTTTTCCCTCATATCCCTGCCCGCGTTTAGCCCAGCGAAGCGCAAATAAGGCTGTAAGCCAAATGGCGGTTTACCTGGGGTGCTACCCCAGGAAGGGAGGCGGAAGACTTACAGCCTTCCTCGTAAGGAAACCGGGAGGCGGGCCTTTTACCTGGGGTCTTACCCCAGGCTTTTATGGCTTAAGGCTTACAGCCTTACCGGGCGGAGGTGACACTGGGCGCTTTTTTTCTGCCAGAAGGTTAAGACGGAGCTCCCCCACTTGTTTGGCTGAGCGTAGTCGAAGCCCTCTTGATCAAAGGCTTACAATAGAAAATAGAGCCTTCTCATGATCGGGCCGGAATGGGGTCCCCTTCGGGGATTTAGGGGCTCTGCGAAGCACGGGCGTTTTTAGGTTAAATCGTGGAACTGTTAAATCGGGAGAGGGAGAAGAGGCTTTTCAGCTACGGGCGTTTGCCGGGTTTTCACCCATATCCTGGCGCGCTTATCCCTGCGAAGCACAAGTTAGGCTGTAAGCCTAATGGCCCCAAGCCTGGGGTGCTACCCCAGGAATGGCGGCGGAAGACTTACAGCCTTCCTCGTAAGGAAACCGGGAAGGCCGGCATTTTACCTGGGGTCTTACCCCAGGCTTTTATGGCTTAAGGCTTACAG
>CAJXMS010000089.1 GCA_913056475.1 uncultured Bacteroidota bacterium | reverse complement strand
TGGGAAGCTTCGCGGCGGATAAGATGGTAAAGGCTGCGATGGCCGCCCAGGAGCCGGTTTACCGCGGCCAGTTCCCGGAGATTGCGGGCCAGGTCCTGGGGCGCTATGCGCAAATCGTCCAGTAGTTCGGGCTGGTAACTGCGCTGGCCAAATTCCAGGAAATTAAGCGCCATGGCGGAGGCTGCTAAAGGGAGAACCGTGCGCCTGACGCAAACCGTAGCGCAGCAGGGCGGGACTGGTTTTGATAAGGCGCATGCCCCATTCACTGAGACCGCTGCGCCCCAGCAGGGGACTCACCTGCCGCCCAAAATGCAAGCGCCTTTTAAAATGGCGTTTCCAGCGGGCCTGGTAAGCCCCGGCAAAGGAGTTAAGTTTATCTGCCTGCCAGTGGATGTCCAGGAGCTCCGAGGCCAGGCCAGCCGCCCGTATGGCCATGGCCATGCCATTGCCACAAAATGGATGAATGAGCCCGGCGGTGTCTCCCAGGAAAGGAATACCTTGGCTCACCGGATAGCGCTGAGCAAATGTGAAGTTACTAATGGTGAGGGGGCGTTCCATGAGAGGTTCTGCTTGCTTTAAAAACTGGGCCAAGTGGGGGTTTTGCGGCAATAAACGTGCTTCTACGCCGGCTACACCTCCGTAGCGCTGGAGCTGTTTCTGATCAATAAGGTAGCAAAAGTTGACCCGCCCTCCTTCTACTGCTGAAATGCCGGCATAACCGCCCGGAAAGTTGTGCAACTGAACGGTATCCAGCGGTATGGAAGCGCGGTAGTGTCTTTTAATGCCCAGAAAGGGCGTTTTTTGTGGCGGTATGGTTTCCGGGCTGCGCAGAGCGCGCTCCAGGGCACTGCGCTTGCCCATAGCCCCCAATAAAACCTGGCAATGGTAAAGTCCATCGGTGGTGTGTACTTGAAATCCCGACTTTTGCGGGGCTACTTTTTCCACGCTCACCTTCGTACGTAACAGGGCTCCGGCTGCCTGGGCCTTTTGGGCCAGGAAGTGATCCAAATAATAGCGGCTGATGCCCCAGGAAGGCATGTCGAGTTTCGCCTCTGCGATAGCTCCGGACGGGGCACTAAGACGGAGGTGCTCGATAGCGATAGCAGAAGGGGGCTGGGCGCCTAACTGCTTGAGGTAAGGGGCTATTTCGGTGCTGAGAAACTCGCCGCAAACTTTATGATGTGGAAAGCCCTGCTTTTCCCAAAGCACCACCTCATACCCTCTCTGGCTTAAGTCCAGCGCTGCGGTAAGCCCTGCCAGGCCCCCTCCTATGATGCCCACCTCAAATTGCTCCATGAAACAAAGAAATGGGAAAAAGCAAAAATGGTTTACCAAGCCTCTAAAAAAGCCCGAAAAGAGGCGGAGCAAACCAAAAGAATAATTCGTTTATTTTGCGGGGATATGAAAGGTATTCTTTTGATAGTCTTTTGCTTGACTTTATCCCTTGAAGGTCAAGCTGAAAGCCGTCCTGCCTCTGGTAAGGCTGATCAAAAAGAGCTCGCTGAGAAGCAACTAAAGAGCTTATTGCAGCACGTAAAGAAGCACTGCCGTTCCCGGGCGCATGCCGAGCAGGCATTTAAACGAGCGAAAACCCTCTCAGCTGAATACCTAAGGGATGCCTTTACGCTGGAAATTAAAATGGAAGAGGGCCTCTACTACCGCAAACGTGGCGATTACCAGCAGGCTTTCCAAAGCTTCACCGAAGGACTTGCTTACCTAAACAAAGTGGAGCCTAGCAATAGGCTTACCAAAGGTTGGTATTTGATAGAGCTGGGGAGATTGCTTTACCATCTTTCTTTTTATCAAGAAGCATATAATCGTTTTCAAGCGGCTCAATGCTTCTTTGAAGGGCAAAATTACCTTTACGGACAAAGCGTGGCGCTAAACAATCAAGGCCTCTGTCGCTTGAAACAAGGAAAAACCTCCGCGGCGCTTAAATTTTTCCGGGAAGGCAGCCGGGTACGAAAAAAAGATGAGGCCGCGCCCATCTATCAGATTCACAATAAGCTTTACGAAATACGGGCTTACCTGGCGCTGGATAGTACCCAGAACGCCGCCAGGTTGCTGCGGGAAATAGAAAAAACCCGCCTGAAAGATGCCGGGAAAGAAGAGAGCTTACGAAAATTAATATTCCTGGAGTGGGGATCGCTTCATTATAATATGGGGCAATACAAAAAGGCCTTAGGCTATTTCGACTCCGCGCGGGCTTGTGACCAGCGGAGCTATGATCCGCTTTTTAAAGCGCGCCTGCAGGAAAAATGGGCCCGCCTGCGCATGGCTCAGCAACGTTGGGACCAAGCGGAAAAACATGCCCGAAAAGGCTTGGTAGAGGCCAAGACCTTTGAACAGGTGCAGTATTTGCGTACCTTTCATGCCTTACTGGCTGAGGTTTATAAGAACAAAGGAGAGCTTACTAAACAGCTGGAACAGCAGCAAAAGCTTAATGCCGTAAATCAAAAGTTCATAAAGAGGAACCAGCAATTCCTGAAAAACGTTTTAACCCTGAAAGAAAGAACGCTGGCCTATGCAAAGGAAATTAACAACCTTCAGGATCAAAGCGCATCCCAACAAGATCGGATTAAGCGGCAGACCTGGATTAGTGTATTGACGAGCGTTTTGGTCGTTATATCCCTGGGGGCCTTGTTTTTCTTTTACCGATTAAGTCGCAAATTGAAGCGTTACCGGGGACGTCTCTTGCAATACGGACAGCGAAGCCTGCGCGCGGCCAATAGCCTTAGCAATGTCCTGTTTTCCGTGGATGAGAATGGAAAAGTCACCTTTTTTAACCAGGCGGCGGAGGATTTTTCGAGGCAGTACTGGGGTAAAGCGCCCGAAGTGGGGGACCGATTTTTAGAGCTGATTGATACGGAAGTTAAAAAACAATACTGGGCTACCCGCCTGGAGCGTGCCCGTAGCACCGAAGGTTGGCAAGAAATGAGCGAAATCGACAACGCTCCTGGGGCTACCTATTACCTCTTCACCTTTGCCAGTATTTTTATCAATAAGGAATTTCGAGGGCTGATAATACTTGGCACTGATGTCACCGAGCCGCACCGCAGAAACATGGACCTACAGCAGAAGTCTACCGAATTAGAAGAGGCCCTGCAGACCAAAGACCGGATGCTTTCTATCTTGGCCCATGACCTGAAAGAAGGCATCAACTCCAGCCTGGAACTGGTAAAGGTAGCCCAGGAAGAAAAACCAAGTGCTGCAGAATACGCCCAGTACTTTGAACTTTTACAGGGAAGTTTAAGCAAGACCCAAGCCTTGCTTTATAAAACCCTGGACTGGGTTCGCCAGCAAGGAAAGCCGCAAACCTTCGCTCAAAAATTCAAATTTTACCGGCTTGCCCAGGATCTAAAGCGCAGCTTTGCCGATATTTTTCGGGAGAAGGAGATTCAATTTACAATGGACTACCCCGAGGCACTCGAATTAAAAGGGGAACCCGGTGCTATAATGACCGTACTGCGCAACTTGCTTTCCAACGCGGCGAAGTTTACCCCTGCTTCCGGCGGAGCGGTTCAGCTCCTGGCCGAAGTAGATCAACAGCGCCAGGAAGCTAGCATTATCGTAAAGGACAATGGCGTGGGCATGAATAAAGAGCAACTGGAGGCCCTGCTCGGTCAGCAATCCCTGGCCTCTACCCCTGGAACCAACGGCGAAGAAGGTACCGGCATGGGCATCAAAATTTGTCAACAATTGCTGGCTCAAAACCAGTCTAGGCTGCAGGTAATCTCCGAAGAAGAGGTGGGCAGCCAATTCTATTTTCGGCTGCCGCTTAGTTCTTAGGTATATCCCGGTGAAAAACCCGCTGATGGGTAGAAAAATGCATTGGGCCATACCGCGGAAAAGAGCGAAATTTGTCCGCAAAATAGACCGCTACTTTACTATGAAGTTTTTCATCGACACCGCCAATCTGGACCAAATCAAAGAAGCTCAAGAACTGGGCGTACTAGACGGGGTAACCACCAACCCCTCTCTTATGGCCAAGGAAGGCATCACGGGCGCCCAAAATATCCAAGACCACTACCTCCGCATTTGTGATGCCGTAGAGGGCGACGTAAGTGCGGAAGTAATTGCTACCGACCTGCAAGGGATGATTAAAGAAGGGGAAGCCCTGGCGGCCTTACATCCCCAGATCGTGGTTAAAATCCCCATGATCAAAGAAGGCGTAAAAGCGCTTAAATACTTCAGTGAACAAGGCGTCAAAACCAATTGCACCCTGGTTTTCTCGGCGGGACAGGCACTTTTGGCCGCTAAGGCCGGCGCCACCTACGTATCCCCTTTCATAGGCCGCTTAGATGATATCAGTACGGATGGCCTGGCCCTGATTGAGCAAATCCGGGCGATTTACGATAATTATGGCTTTGAAACGGAGATCCTGGCAGCCTCCGTACGCCACACCATGCATGTGGTGGAATGTGCCGAACTGGGCGCAGATGTTATCACCGGCCCGCTGGCCAGCATTACCGGCCTACTCAAACACCCCCTTACTGATATAGGTCTGGAAAAATTCCTGGCTGATCACCGAAAAGGTAATTAAGCCCGTGGCGGAGCTACTTAAAATACATCCCGAAAATCCCCAACCCCGCTTGCTTAACCGCGTGTTGGAAGTCCTCCAGAGCGGTGGCGTGGTGGTGTACCCCACCGATACGGTCTACGCTTTTGGCTGTGACCTTCACCAGCCCAAGGCCCTCGACCGGGTGGCCCGCCTTAAGGGCCTGAAGAAAGAAAAAGCGGATTTCTCCATTATCTTCTACGACCTGAGTCACCTGGCCGATTATACGCGCCAGGTGGATACCCCCACCTATAAGATGCTCAAAAAGGCTTTGCCCGGGCCTTACACCTTCATCCTTACGGCCAATAACACGGTACCCAAGCTATTCAAAAACAAGAAACGGACCATTGGCATTCGTATTCCGGATAACCTTATACCCCGAACCCTGGCAGAGCAGCTGGGGCATCCCCTCATCGCTTCTTCAGTGCATGATGAAGATGAAATCCTGGAATACACAACCGATCCGGAGCTTATCCTGGAGAAATACGGCCACGCCGTAGACCTGGTTATCGACGGGGGCATGGGAGAACTACAGGCCTCTACCGTGGTAGATGCTACGGGAGAAGAGCCTCAGTTGATCCGCTCGGGTAAAGGGGCAATGGACTGGCTTCCATGAGTAGAACCTTCCGTTGGATAGGCTGGCTGGGGCTGGGGGCTCTCACGCTTTCGACCGCTTGGTTTATTTACCTGGGCTTCACTACCGGGGGCACCGTAGATGGGGGGGACTCTATCTTTCATTATTTTCATGTAGAACGAACGACCCAGGACTTTTCTTCTGCCCTGCGCCTGTGGGCCAAGCCTTTTTATACGCTAATAGCGGCCCCGGCCGTAGCCCTGGGGGGATTTACGGGCCTTAAGCTCTTCAACATCCTCAGCGCCATGGCGGCCCTGGCAGGCGCCAGCCTCATAGCGCGCAAGCTGAGCTGGAAAGGCTACGGCTTCCTCCCCTTCCTGGGCCTGGCCGCAGCGGCTTTTCCTACCTATGCGTTTAGTGGCCTTACCGAATCTTTTGCCAGCCTCCTACTGATAGCCAGTATTTTGGCGCTCTTATACGAGCGGCCCGCCCTGGCTTATCTCCTCGCTTCGCTTCTGCCGTACTGCCGCAGCGAAGCAAAGATCCTCTTACCGCTCTTTCTGCTTTATGGGCTCTACCACCGGCACTTTCGCCAGCTCCCCCTCCTGGCGGCAGGAAGCCTTATCTTCAGTATGCTGGGCGCTTATTATTTAGACGATTGGGCCTGGATATTCGAGAGCCCTTACCAGCTGGACAATGACTATTACGGCCACGGAAGCTGGCTCCACTACCTTAAGCAGTTGGTTCATTTGCTTTACGGCCCCCTTACTATCTTGACCGCCATGGGCGTATTGTTGGGGCTCTACCGCGCCTGGCGAAGCCCTGCTTACCGCCGCCATACATGGCTTTTGGTGCACCTCCCGGCCCTGGCTATTTTGGCGGGCCATACCACCGTTTGGGCCCTGGGCATTTATGCCAGCGCCGGCCTCGCCCGGGTTCTGGTCTTCGTTTTACCTTTATATTTTCTCATTACCCTGGAAAGCCTGGAAGCATTTTATCAGTGGACTACCAGACTTAACAAGAAGCTGGGGCTAGGCCTCGTGTTGGTTCTGGTAGCCCTTTGCGCCTGGCTGCCCTATGAGCGCGGCAACGCCGCCTATCACTGGAAAACCGCCCTGGAGCGCAGCCCTCGTCATCAGCTGGTTGAAGACAGTATCGTCCCTTACATTGAAGCGCATCATACCCCATTTAACCGGCTGGTAAGCGATGAACCCTTGCTAGGTCTGGCCTTGGGCATTAACATGGTAGACTCCAAGCGGATCAAATCCTGGCGGCTGATGGCTCAAAATGCCAATTTGTTTAACCATGAGAAAGATCTCCTGCTGTGGGACAACCGATGGCTAAACCAGCTAAAACCCGGCCCCGCCGAACTCGCCCAGGACCCCTGCTGGCATGCGGTAAAAAAATGGACGATCCAACCGCTGGGAAAGCGCCAAGAATTTATCCTGTACGAGCGCGACCCGGCCTGCTCAGCTCCGCAAAAAGCGCCCTAAGCCCCACCAACAGCTCACTGGTAAGATGCCCTGGCTGAGCGGCAGGGGCCTGCTTTTCTGCGATGCCTCCGTGCAGAAATAAGCCCAGGTGGGCCGCCGTTTCCAGTTCATACCCTTGGGCCAGCAGGCCCGTAAGAAGCCCGGTGAGCAGATCGCCACTGCCTGCCTGGGCCAGGGCTGCATTCCCCATTTGGCTAAAACAGAGCCTACCATCGGGCGTGGCCAGCGTGTTTATACTATTTTTAAGCAGTACGTACACTTTATGCTCTTGGGCATAAGCCCGTAAAAGGGACCAGGAATAAGGGTCTTTACCTCCCAGCAAGCGCTTCCACTCCCCGGGGTGCGGAGTTAGTAAGGCCTTATCGGCCAAATGAGGGAGCCACTCGGAGTGCTTGGCCAGCAGATTTAAAGCATCGGCATCCCATACTTGAGGCGCCTCTACTTGGGTGGCCAGCCAAGCGAGGCGATCTTTCGTTTCGGGGGTTTGTGCCAAGCCTGGTCCCAGCCCCCAGGCGTGGAACCGAAGCGACGCTTCCCCGGGCAGCTCTTCCTGGGGCGCTTGCATCAGCTCCGGCAAACGGGCGTAAGCCGGATCCTTTAAACAAGCAGGTAAAAAAGCGGTGGTGTAGCCCGCTCCGGAGCGCAAACAGGCTTCTGCCGCCAGAAGGGCTGCCCCACCTTTACGGGGCGATCCGGCCAGGAGAGCTGCCTGTCCATGGGAGCCTTTATGGCTGTGCGGGGGTCTGCTGCGATAAAGAAGGGCCGCCTCTTCCGGGGTAAACCAGAAATCAGCGCTTTCCGCCTGGTCGTAGCTCTTGGGAAGTAGGCCTATGTCCACCACCTCCAGCCGGCCCGCCTGAGAAGCCGTGTGGGGATGGAGCAATCCCCTTTTGGGATGTCCAAAGGTAAGCGTAAGGGAAGCCGGAAGCAGGGGCCATTGCTCCATCCCTGCCTGAATATCCCCGGGGAGCCCAGTGGGCATATCTATTGCCACTACCGGCAGGTCTAAAGTTTTTATTTCCTCAACTGTTTTAAGAAGCTTGCCTTCCAGCGGTCTATCTAAGCCCGAGCCCAGAAGAGCATCTATGACCACGCCTTCATCGGGTGGAGGTCCGGGCCAGATGGCCTCATCGCCCAGCTGGTAGCGGTTTATGCGATGACGGGGCAGCCTTTTCCACTGGGCCTGGAAATCTGGCGTACATTTCTGATGCGGCTGAAAGGTATAAACATAAACGGTATGGCCTTGCATGGCCAGCTGCCGGGCCATTACCAGGCCATCGCCGCCATTATTACCCGGACCACAAAAAATAAAAAAGGGCCCTTCCGAATAATGGGTCAGCAAATGCTCCGTAGCACGCGAAGCAGCCCGTTCCATAAGGGCTTCTGAAGAAATAGGTTCGTGGGCTATGGTGTACTGATCAGCCGCCCGGGTTTGCGATACGTTTAAGATCTTCATGGAGACGTAAAATTTGCGGTATCACGGCCTGGCTATGGTCGTTTTGGACCACGAAATGGGCACGTTTAACGATCTCTTGCTGGGGCCACTGGCGGTTCATTCGGTCA
>CAJXMS010000088.1 GCA_913056475.1 uncultured Bacteroidota bacterium | reverse complement strand
CTGCCATTCTGTAAAGTCTCTTTTCACCGCGGGATGAATAATGGCATTTACTTTTTTCAGGAGGTCTTCATCCTGGAAAATAAGACCAGCCATGGCAGCGCGATTCACCCCCTCGGGCCGCACTACCTGCTCGCCCAAAAGATCGCGCAGCTTTCCTTTCACCACAGGATCACTGTCCTGCAGCCATTTGGCTCTTTGGTCGGCTTCATAAACGGGAATACCCAGCTGCCGAAAAATGAGCGCCACCGTAGATTTACCACTTCCAATACCACCCGTCAGTCCTACGATCATAAGGCTTTGGCAATATATTCTACCCGCTTGCGGGCTAAACGATAATTCCGCACGGCTGGGGGGAGCGGGCCCACTTTAACCGATAAAAAGCGTTTATCCGAGTTCAAGCTGTCCTCTTTAAGGTCAATGTAGAGCTCAAATCTCTTGACATTAACCCTGTTATAGTCTCGTAAGGCCACTTGGTAAGTTACTTCTATTTGGCTGGGAAAGAGCTCAATATCGAGATCTGACGGCTGGTTGCGTAGCTCCACCGGTACCGCCACCGTTTTCTCGGTTAGGCGCGCCATCTTCGCGGTGACCTGTACTTGCTGTTGGGAGAATTTTAGGGCTTCCTGATCGGGGAGCGCTAAGTTTAAGCGCCGCTGGATACGGTCCTTTTCAGGAGCCCCTAGCGGCCAGGTTTCGGTGTATAAGGTGTCGATGGCTTCCACTTGCTGCTGCGGACCGGTTACTTTTACCTCGGCCGGGGCGCAGCGGGGCGCCTCGTAGAGCACACGAGAACCGGTAGGATCCCATTTCACCTGGGGCTTGACGGGAATAGAGCGGCTTATCATGCGATTGAGGGCCACCGCAATGGTATCGGGTTGGATGGATAAAATGGTAACCTGTTTGTTAAGCTGATCAGTCAACTCCTGGGTTATTTCGGCCGTACTCCATTGGTAGGTAAGCGCGGAGTCAGGCGCCATCTCTCTTAAATCGAGTTTAATCTCATTGTAACGCCAGAAACTATATTTCAGCAGGTTGAAGCCGTTTGACCGCAGCCGCAGGGAGAGCTTGTCGTGGGAGGTGGAAACCAGGGTTTGGTCTTCCGGTATGTTTTGGATCACCAAGGGGAGTTTTACCTCGCTTTCGTAGCCGGGTTTGGAGAGCTTTATCAGGAGCCACAAAAAGCCCGATAGGAGCAGAAAGAGGATCTTAACCCGGGTGTTGCCCTGAAAAATCCAGTTGACAAACCGCTGGGCCAGTACCCGGGTCACCTCCATAGCGCTTTTAGGATTGCTCATATCAGGACTTAAAATGCTGGTAAATGGCTAAAAATAAAGAAGCCGATAACCGCAAAATTACGGCTATCGGCTAAATTTTTGTGCCAAAAAGAGGGCAGCTTAGCTTTTCGCTTCTTTTTTATCTTTTTTATCCTCTTCCTCCTTAGATTTTGATTTCTTCTTAGGAGCATTCTTCTTGTCCTCTTCTGGCAAGTATTCCTTACTCTGCTCTTTGCTCAAGGCACTTTTATTAACCTTCAAGCGGGCATTTTCTACTTCGAGTATTACCGCACTCTCTTGCAGCTCGAGGATTTTACCGTGAATTCCGCTGTTGGTCACTACCCGCATCCCCTTTGAAAGAGAGGATTGAAAGTTGCGTTCTTCTTTTTGCTTTTTCATCTGAGGACGAAAGAAGAAAAAGTACATGACCACCAGCACCAACAGAAGGGGCAAAAACTGCTGAATGCCGCCGCCGGCTTGTAAAAGTATATGAAGCATAAAATTGTGTTATGGCAAGTACGCCCACTTAGGCGCCTTTTTTAGCTTGTTTTTCTTTGTTATTAGGCTGGACTTGAGCTGATATGCGCAGGACTTTTTTATTGGGGACTGTGTTGGCAGTGAGGGTCACTTGTTTTTGTTGAGCGCCCGTCCGGTTGGTACTGTTAAACTCTACGTGAATGGTACCCGTTTCTCCTGGAGCGATGGGCTCCCGGGGCCACTCTGGCACGGTACAGCCGCAGCTTCCGCGGGCGTTATTGATCACCAGGGGGGCATTACCGGTATTGGTAAAGGTAAAGTCGTGCTTGGCCACCGTTCCTTCCTCAATACTGCCGAAATCGTGCATTTCTTCTTCGAAGGAAAAAGCGGGCTTCTCGGCGGAAGATACATTGGAAGGACTTACGGCCTCTTCTTTACTAGATTGTTCCGTGACTTGCTCCGGTTGAGGGCTCTCTCCTTCTTCACTTTTGATTTTATTCGCAGCATTATTACAGGCGCTCAGGGCCACTAAGGCACCAATGGAAAGACTAAGAACTGACCTCTTCATCGTTTTAAAGTTTTAATTGGGCATTATTTTCAAGGGCAAATATAAGGCTAAAGCAAACCCCGGCCAACCTTGCGGATTTGGCCTTTTTCCTGGAGGCTATCCTTGATCTTATCCAGGATACCATTAATGAAGTGTCCACTTTTGGGGGTGCTGTATTGCTTGCTTAGTTCGATAAACTCATTGAGCGTCACTTTGACGGGGATTTGCTCAAAGGTGGTAAGCTCCGCCAGCGCTAGCTTCATCAGCAGGATATCGATCACCGCGATGCGCTCTGCGTCCCAATTTTGGGTCTTTTCCTGAATTTCTTGCTCGAAGAGCTCATTCTCGTTGACGGCGGTTCGAAAGAGCTTAAGCGCAAAAGTGAGGTCTTCCTGATCTTTGAAGAGGGGCTGTAAGGCCTTGGCTTCTTCATTGCCGCTTATCTTTTTGAGGGTCTTGCTTACCATCATCTGCGCGGCATCGAGATCATCGGCCCAGTGCATATTGCGTTCTTCATACAGTTGGTGGAGGGATTCATTTTCGCTAAGATACTGGCCGTACAGGTAGCGCAGCAGCTTTTTGTCTGCTGATACCGTGTTGTGCTCCATCTGTAGGTATTCCTGATAGCTCTCGTCCACCTGAAAGTCCCGAAATACTTGGTGTAGGATTTCGCGGTCATCCCCAAAGCGAATGTGTCGATCGTCCCAGTATTCCTGGAGTTTTACCTGGGCTTGCATCCAGCGGTACACCTGATTTTCCACGAAGCGGCGACTGGGGTGCAAGTCTTCGTAGCTGGGGAGTCGCTTTTTGCGCTTTACCTCCAGCAAATGTTCCGCATACTGGAAAATTTCCCAGAGCGCACGCAATTCGTAAAGATAGAGGTCATAGATACCCTCGATGGAGCGGCGCAGATTGCGCTCTCCGGTCACCAAACCTTGTTGGGGATCGGTACGGTAGGCATAAAAAGCATGCAATACTTTTATGCGGAGATGCCGGCGATTAAGCATAGAACGGAGGGTATGGCTGGTTGATACAGATTGAGGGGAGGAGCGGCCCAGGGGCCCATTCATCCTGATAGGGGCCTACAAAAATGTAAACCTTGCGGCTGCTCAAGGGTAATATCATTTTGAAAACGGTTAAAAGTACCGAGGTGATAATTGTTGTTACCTTTGCACATTTGGCCGCCAGGCCGCACCAGCAGCGCAAAAGCGCGGCGAAAATACTTTAAAATATCGGAGCTCCCAAAGCCCATGAAATCCCTTCAAGTCCTTAATAAATACTTCTACAAATACCGAAAACGCCTGCTTATTGGGGTCTTATTTGTCTCTATCTCGGTGTTTTTTGGGGTACTACCGGCCCAGTTGGTGCGGGAGTCCTTTGATGTGGTGGAAAAAGCCATCGAAGGGTATAAAAATAAGCCTGATTTTGATTATAGTAACCTGCGCAACAAGCTGATCCTTTACGGCCTTATCATCATTGGCTCCAGTCTTTTAAAAGGTTTATTTATGTTTTTCATGCGGCAAACCATCATCGTGGTAAGTCGCCATATCGAGTACGATATGAAGAACGAGATCTTTGCTCAGTATCAGGCGCTTTCGCTGGCCTTCTACAAACGCAATCGTACGGGCGACCTCATGAACCGCATAAGCGAGGATGTAAGCCGGGTGCGCATGTATGTGGGGCCCGCCCTGATGTACAGTATTAATGTGGCCATGACCCTGCTGATCATCATCCCCATTATGATTTACTGGAGCCCCCGCCTCACCCTTTATGTTTTACTGCCCCTGCCCGCGCTAGCGGCCTCTATCTATTACGTGAGCAAGAAAATCAATATCCAAAGCGAAAAGGTCCAGCGGCAGTTAAGCCAAATCAGCTCCCATGTCCAGGAGGCTTTTTCCGGTATACGGGTCCTCAAAGCTTACACCCGGGAGGAACGCTCCAAGGAGGATTTTGCCGAGGAGGCTCAGCATTACTTTGAGCGCAATAAAGGCCTTTTCCGCATCAATGCCCTCTTTTTCCCGCTCATGCTGCTTCTTATCGGGCTTTCTACCATCCTTACCGTTTACATCGGTGGGCTGGAAACCATCAGCGGCCGGATTTCCACCGGGGTGATAGCGGAGTTCATAATTTACGTTAATATGCTTACCTGGCCGGTGGCCTCCATCGGTTGGGTTACTTCTCTCATTCAGCGGGCTGCGGCCAGCCAGGAACGCATCAATGAGTTTCTGAGCATTACCCCCGATATTGAGAACCCTACCGAAGCTTCCTTCTCCTTCCAGGGCAATGTAGAATTTAAAAACGTAACCTTCACCTATCCCGATACGGGCATCACTGCCCTTAAAAACGTCAGCTTTCGGCTGGAAAGCGGCCAGTCGCTGGCTATTTTGGGCCGTACCGGCGCCGGTAAGTCTACCATCGCCCAGCTCGTAGGGCGGCTCTATGATGTCGATGAAGGAGAGATCCTGGTGGATGGCAAGCCTATTCACACCATTAATCTCAACGATCTGCGCAGTGCCATCGGTTACGTGCCCCAGGAAGCTTTCCTTTTTTCCAGCAGTTTGGCTGATAATATTGCCTTTGGCAGCGATGAAGGGAGCGATGAACTCATCCGGGAAGCCGCCCGCAGTGCCCAAGTGCACGAGAATATTCTAGACTTCCCCCAGCAGTACCAAACCCGCGTGGGAGAACGGGGCATTACCCTTAGTGGTGGGCAAAAACAGCGCGTGAGCATTGCCCGCGCCATCATGAAAAAACCCCGGCTGCTCATTTTTGACGACTGCCTTTCGGCCGTAGATACCGAGACGGAAGAAAAAATCTTGCAGCAGCTGCGTAAGCTTATCAAGCAACGGACGAGCATCATTATTAGTCACCGCGTTTCTTCCGTTAAAAATGCCGATCACATTTTAGTGCTCGATCATGGCCAAATCGTAGAACAAGGGCAGCACGAAGAGCTCATCGCCCACCAGGGTGCTTACCACGAACTTTACCAGCAGCAGCTTACCGAACAAAAGCCTAAAGCGGTTTGAAGCCCCTAAGCTTAAACAAGCTTGATTATTTTTTTAGCTTTGCAAGCGAACGAATTAATGACAAGGATTATGAGCGACCACGACCATCAAGCCAATAAGGAAGAGATATTCTCCAAAGTGCTTCGCGCCGGCCGGCGTACTTACTTCTTTGATGTGCGTAGCACTCGTGCCGATGATTTTTACCTGACCATCACCGAAAGTAAGAAGCACACCAATCAAGATGGAGAGGTGTACTACAAGAAGCATAAAATCTATCTCTACAAAGAAGACTTCGACAACTTTAAGGACTTGTTGGAGCAAACTACCGATTACATCATCGAACAGCGGGGCTCCGAGGTGATCTCCGAAAAGCATCAACCGGACTTCCATAAAAAGCATAGCGAGCCGGTCAATCTCGAAGAAGAAGATCAAAAGCCGGAGCAATCGCAAGGCCCCGAAGTGCCCTCCGCCTACACCGATGTGCGATTTGACGATATTTAAGCACCCCCTACCTTTGCCGGCCTAAGCCTATCCCATGGAAAACGTCACCACCGGCCACTGGATTTTTGCGGGCATCTTTTTAACAGGTTTCATCCTTTATCTCGTTTGGAGCTATCGTAAAGATCTTCGGCTTCACCGCCTTCATTACGGCGGATCTTTCTGGGTACTTATCGGCATTGTTCTGCTGCTCTTCCTCTTTTACATTTTCAAGCGCCTTTTCCTGTAGCTTTTATTGGAGGGGCCTGCCGGCCAAATGTATCCTAATCACTTCGCGGCCTGCCCCACTTATTATACATCTTCTTTCCTGCTTGGCCCCTTGTAGGGGCGCTGACCTATGCCTGCCCCCTCCGCCGCCTCAGAGGATGCCAAGTCCGGTCCCGCGCAAGGTAGTCTTCACGAGCGCACGGTCTTTATTTCAGTTTCCTGTAAGCCAATACTCTATATTCCGTAAGCCTACCAGTAGTAAGCTCGGAAAACCCCTGAAGTCTGTAGCGTTACGATTTACTTTATCCCCCCCTCCTGCTATCTGTTATCTCCTGGGGCAGCGCTCTAGATCCTAAAACGAAGGTTCTGGCCTGGAGGGGGCCACTCCCGTTTTAAGCAGCCGGCCTTTTTCCAGGCAGCGGTCAGCCATGGGCTTAGCTCCGTGCCCGGTACACCGTTTTCACATTGCAAAAAGCCCTAATTCCCTCCCGGGAGAGTTCCCGTCCGTAGCCCGATAGCTTAGTGCCCCCGAAAGGCAAGCGTGGATCTGACTTAACCGCCTCGTTGATAAAAACCGCCCCATCTTCTATCCAGGGTACGTACTTTTCAGCCGCCTGGGGGTCCTGGGTAATGAGGCTCACTCCCAGCCCATAGGCCGACCTATTGCTTAGGGCAAGGGCCTGTTCCACATCCGGGGCCTCGATGATAGCTACCACCGGCCCAAAGAGCTCTTCCTCAAAGGCAGGCATGCCCGGCCTCACCCCGGTAAGTACGGCAGGGTGATAAAAAGCCCCTTCCCGGCCCCCGCCCCAGTACAAATGAGCCCCCGCTTGTTGGGAGCGGACCACCTGGTCTGCCAGTTTCTTAGCTAAATCGACCCGGGCCAGGGGCCCTAAGTCCGTACTTTCCTCCAGGGGATTGCCTTTTTTCAGGTTTTTGAGCCGTTCTACCAGGGCCTCTGCAAAATCTGAAGCCTTGCCCTCCGGTACGATAAAGCGCTTGGCCGCAATGCAGCTTTGCGCATTGTTTTTCATCCGGGCATCTACGGCCAAATCGGCCGCCTGCGCCAGGTCGGCATCGGGAAATAGGACAAAGGCATTGGAGCCACCGAGTTCCAAAACGCTGGGCTTTAAATGTTTACCCGCCTCGGCCGCCACCGCCCGCCCGGCGCCTACACTCCCGGTGAGACTAACGGCTTTCACGGCGGGCTCCGCCAGTACCTGTGCCACCTGATCCTGGCGAAGCGCCAGGTTTTGAAAAGCGCCTTCCGGAAAACCTGCCTTCCGAAAAAGGGCCTCGATCAAGTGGGCACAGCCCTGGACGTTGGGGGCGTGCTTGAGTAAGGCCACATTGCCCGCCATCAGGGCCGGCGCGGCAAAACGGAATACTTGCCAAAAAGGGTAATTCCAGGGCATAATGGCTAAAATAGGCCCTAAAGGATCATAGCGTACGTAACTACTTTCCGCTTCTGTCTGCTCGGTCCGGCCGGCGAGGTGGCGGGGCCCCTCTTCTGCATAATAGCGGCATACCCAGGCACATTTTTCCAATTCGGCCCGGGCTTCCCGTACCGGCTTCCCCATCTCCCGGCTTAGCAGGGGCGCATGCGCGGCTCCTTCCTTTTCCAGAAGCTGAGCCAGCTGCTTCAAATAAAAGCTCCTTTTCGACCAGGAGAGGTGCTGGTAATCCGAAAAGCAGCTTTCGCTGGCAGCTACTTTCTGACGCCAGGCCGCTTCGTTAAGGGGTTCGAAATGGGCTATTTCCTCCTGGGTATAAGGATTTATGCTTTTTAGGGATTCCATAAACCGTTTTTAAAGATTATTTCTTCCTTAGCTCCCATTATACGAAAATGAGCCGGCTTCTCCAAGACCAGTTCGCCCGGCGTGGGTATGCGGCCCCCCGGGATTTCTAAATAGCCCTGGAGGTCGTCCAGATCACCCAGATCGGTAAGGTACCAGCGGCGGTGGAGCTGCCCACTAGGCAAATGGGCCATTTCGCGCTGCTCAAAGCCCAGCTGAACCTGGGTTTGCGTACCATCCGGGTTTTCCACATAACAATCGCGTATCAATAGATCGCGCCGGCCTTCTTCGTTCTGGGCTAAGGCGAGGTAAGGTTCTTCATAGGCGGAAGGAAGGTCCCCTTCAGCCAGGCAGCGCAAGGCCTCCAAGAGGGCAGCAAAGCACCACTGGCGGGCC
>CAJXMS010000087.1 GCA_913056475.1 uncultured Bacteroidota bacterium | reverse complement strand
TTTAAGGGTCACGTCCAGGACCACCTTTTTTTCGTTCACGGCGTAGCGCTGGGTGCCCAGGTTACCGGGATCTTTGCCGCCGTGGCCAGCATCCAAAATAAGCACGTGCTGGGGCTTTTTGGAGAGGGTGTCGGTCTGGGCCATAAAGGGTAAACCCAGGCAGATCAATAACAGAAGTAAGGGGCTTCGTGAATTCACTGGAACATTTTTTGAGTAGCTTTGGCGGCTCTTTACAGGAGCCCGCTAATACAGCAAATTTAACGTCCTCTTGCGAGTTTCCGCCTACTTTTTGCTCATTTTATTAACGGCATGGTCTGGATTATGGTCTTCCGTCGCCGCGCAGGTGGAGCCCAGCGACTCGAGCCGCTTTACGCTGGACTCTCTCCAACAATCGCCCGCGCCTGCTGATACGGGTTCCCTCAGCACCGATAGCGCTTATGCCACCGAGGTAGCGGCGGACGATGGCCCCCTTAAGGAAGAAGTGATTTACACCGCTAAGGACAGTATTATCACCTTTCCGGCCGGTAATGCCATCGAGCTCGTTAATAAGGCAGTGGTCGAATACGGCGATATTAAAATAGAGGCGGGCTTTATTCGGATTGAATTCGAGAAAAGTGAACTCTACGCTAAGGGCATCCGCGATAGTGCGGGCGAGGTGGTCCAAAAACCCATCTTTACCGAGCGCAATAAAAATTATCAGGCGGATACCATGCGTTATAATTTTCAAACCCAAAAGGCCTTTATCCACCGCGTAGTAACGCAGGAGGGGGAGGGCTTTCTGCACGGCGAAAAGGTCAAAAAGAACCCCGATAACTCCTTTTACATCCGCAATGCCTCTTTCACCACTTGTAACTACGAGCATCCCCATTTTGCCATCATGACCCCCAAGGCCAAAGTAATCCCGGGGCAAAAGGTGGTTACCCAGTTTGCCTACCTGGAAATGGCCGATATACCCACGCCCCTTATGGTCCCCTTTGGCTTTTTCCCCACTACCTCTAAGCGGCAATCCGGAATAGTACTGCCCAGCTATGGCTCCTCCCAATTCCGAGGGTACTTCCTCCGCAACCTCGGCTTTTACTGGGCCGCCAGTGATTACTTTGACGTGATGCTGGGGGGCGACATCTACACCCAGGGCGGCTTTGCGGTTAATAGTAAGATCAATTACAAAAAACGCTACGCCTTTAACGGAGGGCTGGACGTCCGCTACAGCCTCCTGCGCTACGGGCGGGAGGAGTTTCAGCCCTTCGTGCCCAATGCCTTTGACGATCGCTCCGATTTTAGCATCACCTGGCGTCATGCGCAAGACCCCAAAGCCAACCCCTACTTCCGCTTTTCCGGGAATGTAAACATCGCTACGTCCAATTTTTACAAGGTAAACAGCGTAAACGCCAATGACGTGCTCCAAAACCGGCTCAACTCCTCCATTAGCATCGAAAAATCCTGGCCCGGCAAACCCTACAACCTCAGTGTGTCCCTCAACCACAACCAGAACAACCAGAGCCAGCAGCTCAGCCTCACCCTGCCCCGGATCAATTTCAGTGTAAACCGGCTCTTTCCTTTCCGTAATGAGAATACCGTGGGCGATGGCAAATGGTACGAGAAAATCAATTTCAGCTATACCGCCAATGCCGAAAACCGCATCAATACCCGCCTGGGCAAACCAGTCTTTACCGAAACGGTATTCCGCGACAGCAGCCGGGCGGGCATCTCCCACAACATTCCCATTTCGGCCAACTATAAGCTGTTCAACTTTATCGTCTTTGCTCCCCAGCTGCGCTACCGGGAGCGCTGGCATCCTTCCCGCACCCAGTACTCCTTTGTAGATAGCCTCAACAGCCCCCGACCAGTGGACACCCTGCAGGGATTTTTTACCAACCGCGACTTTAACGCCAGCGCCAATTTCTCTACCCGCCTCTACGGCACCTTCCGCTACAATGGCTACCTAAAGGCCCTGCGCCACGTCATTTCCCCTACCATTAGCCTTAATTATCGGCCCGATTTTGGTACCAATTTCTGGGGCTTTTACCAGCGCTTTCGCGATACCCTGGGCGAAGAAGTCCTGGCCGATCCTTTTTCGGGCAGCCTTTACGGCAATGCTCCCACCGGGCGTTCCGGAAACGTCGGATTTAGCCTGCTCAATACCCTGGAAGCCAAAGTACGCGATGATAGCGATAGCTCCGGCCTGAAAAAAATTAAATTGCTGGAACGCCTCAGCCTTAATACGTCCTACAATATGGCGGCCGACCGCTTTGCCTGGCAGCCGCTACGCCTTACCGCTTCTTCTACCGCCCTTCAGGGGCTCATTAATTTTAACTACTCCGCCACCTTCGATCCCTACGGCCGGGATCCCGAAACGGGCGAGCGGGTCAATCGATCCGCCCTAGAGGTGAATGACCAACTTTTTTTCCTGCAAAGGCAAAATTTGACCATGAACATGCGCCTGGATCCTAGCTCCTTTGGCGGTAGCCAAAAAAAGAACAATCAGGGGGGGCAGGACAAGGACCAGGCCAGCCGCGGCGTAGGCGTGGTGAGTGGTGACCTGGATTATTACTCCGTGCCCAATTACGTAGGCTTCGAGGTACCCTGGACCCTCAATTTGAGATATAACCTTACCAGTAGCAATCAA
Source organism: uncultured Bacteroidota bacterium (assembly GCA_913056475.1). GTDB lineage: Bacteria > Bacteroidota > Bacteroidia > Flavobacteriales > Schleiferiaceae > CAJXMS01. The sequence goes on along the minus strand of CAJXMS010000087.1, from coordinate 5,580 downwards.
GGCCTCAATGAGGAGATGCAAACTTCCCAGAGCTTCAGTTTTGACGGAAATATAGACATTACCGACGGCTGGAAAGTAGGCTTCCGAAGTGGTTATGATTTTAAGGCCCAGGAGTTTACCTATACCACCTTCGACTTTTATCGGGACCTGCACTGCTGGCAGCTCAGCTTTAACTGGGTCCCTTTTGGTTTTCAGCAGTCTTACATGCTTACCATCCGCGTAAAGGCCAATATGCTGAGCGATCTCAAGCTGGAGCGCCGCCGCGGGGTGGGCGACTTCCAGCGCTAGCGCCCCAGCCAGTTCTCCAGCAGCCGGAGGCCCTGCTCACTCATGATAGACTCCGGGTGGAACTGCACCCCCGCCAGAGGAAGCGTCTCGTGTTCCAGGGCCATGAGCGCCCCGTTATCCCGAAAAGCGGTACACCGCCAGGGCGGTTCCAGGCTGGCCGCCTCTACCGCCCAGCTGTGGTATAGGCCTACGGCCAAATGTGCAGGTAGCCCATCGAGTAGCCAGCTGGCCCCTTTACGCTGCATCCGGCGCTGGATGCCGTGGGCCACTTCTTGCTGATTGTAAAGCCGGCCCCCGGCATATTGGGCCAGGGCCTGACAGCCCAAACATACCCCTAAAATTGGCTTTTCTGCCGCGTAGCGCTGGATTAGTGGCATGGTAAGCCCGGCGGCTTCGGGGAGTCCCGGCCCGGGCGATAGCACTACGCGCTCATAAGGCGCCACCTCCTCCAGGCGCAGGGCATCGTTTCGCCGTACCTCCACCCGGGCGCCACACTGCGTCAGGTAATGCTCCAGGTTGTACGTAAACGAATCGTAATTATCGACTAATAAAACCTTCATAACTTGCGGCAAAAGTGCGACATCTATGAATAAACCCGTAACCGCTTCCCAAGCTCCGCAACCCATAGGCCCCTATAACCAGGCTGTATGGGCCGGCCCATATCTCTATATTTCCGGACAAATAGCCTTGGTGGGGCAAACCGGCCAGCTGCGCCAGGAAAATATCATGGCCGAAACCGAACAGGTCATGCACAACCTGGGCCATATCCTTCAGGCCGCTGGCCTCGATTACCACCACCTGGTAAAATGCAGCATCTTCGTAACCGACCTGGAGCACTTCTCCGCGGTAAATAGCACTTATGCCACCTTTCTCCCCGAACAAGAGGCGCCGGCCCGGGAAACCATCCAGGTAGCCCGCCTGCCCAAGGACGCCCGGGTGGAAATTTCCGCGGTAGCGTATCGCGCAGAAGCCTAGAAAGGCGGCCATCCCGCTTCCCCGTTTTAGGGGGCCATCGCCCTTTACCTTACCCGGATAGTCGAGTCCACCCTGGGCGCTCTGAAAGGCCCCGCTGGCGGTGGGCAGTGGGGAGGCATCTTCTTAAAGTCCGCCCCGCTGGCCCCCACCTTTTCCGCTCATATCTTACCTTCGCAGCCTTATTCACGCTTCTTAATTTTTTAGATCTCCCGTATCATGGAATATGACGTAATAGTAGTGGGCAGCGGCCCCGGCGGCTATGTTACCGCTATCCGCGCTTCTCAGCTGGGCCTGAAAACGGCCGTGGTAGAACGCGAAAGCCTGGGCGGTGTATGCCTCAACTGGGGCTGTATCCCCACCAAAGCCCTGATCAAAAGCGCCAACGTTTTTGATTACATTAACCACGCCAAGGATTACGGCATCCACGTGGAAAAGGCCGATAAGGACTTTGGCGCCGTCGTTAAGCGCAGCCGCTCTATAGCCGATGGCATGAGCAATGGCGTCCAGTTCCTCATGAAAAAAAATAAAATCGATGTGATCATGGGGGAGGGCAAGCTGCTTAAAGACAAAAAGGTAGAAGTAAAAGACGATAAGGGCAAAACCACCACTTACGGTGGTAAAAATATTATCATAGCCACCGGAGCCCGCAGCCGGGAGCTGCCCAACTTACCCCAGGATGGAAAGAAAATATTCGGCTATCGCAAAGCCATGACCCTCGAAAAACAACCCCAAAAAATGGTTGTGGTCGGTAGCGGCGCCATCGGGATGGAGTTTGCCTACTTCTATAATGCCATGGGTACGGACGTTACCGTCGTAGAATACGTGGACCGGGTAGTACCGGTAGAAGACGAGGAAGTATCCAAGCAGCTGGAACGCACCTTCAAAAAGGCCGGCGTGAAAATCAAAACCAACAGCGAAGTTACCCAGGTAGATACCAGCGGAGCGGGCTGTAAAGTAAGCGTAAAAGGCAAAAAAGGAGAAGAAACCCTCGAATGCGACGTGGTTCTCTCGGCCGTAGGCGTACAGGCCAACCTCGAAAACCTGGGCCTGGAAGAAGTGGGCATTAAAACCGACCGAGGAAAAGTGGTAGTAGATGAGTTTTACGGCACCGGAGTGGATGGTTATTACGCCATCGGCGACTGCGTGCCCGGCCCCGCCCTGGCTCACGTGGCCTCTGCCGAGGGCATCATCTGCGTAGAAAAAATCGCCGGAGAAGACCCCCTACCCCTGGATTATGGCAATTTGCCGAGCTGCACTTACTGCAGTCCCGAAGTGGCCTCCGTGGGCATGACCGAAAAGGCGGCCCAGGAAGCCGGATATGAGCTCAAAGTGGGTAAGTTCCCCTTCTCCGCCAGCGGTAAGGCCAGCGCGGCCGGCCATAAAGATGGCTTCGTAAAAGTGATCTTTGACGCCAAATACGGTGAATTCCTGGGCTGCCACATGATCGGTGCCAACGTAACCGAAATGATCGCCGAAGCGGTGGCCGCCCGCAAGCTGGAAACCACCGGCAAGGAAATTATCAAGTCCGTACACCCCCACCCCACCATGAGTGAAGCCGTGATGGAAGCCGCCGCAGCGGCCTACGGCGAGGTAATCCACATATGATCAATCTCCCCACGCCAAGATTGTAATGAGAAAAAGCCCGGTATGCCGGGCTTTTTATTTTTACTTTGCCCTGGTCATTAAGGTCATCCGCTCCCATGCTTAAAGTACTGCACACCGCTGATTGGCACCTCGGCAAGCGCCTCCAAAATCAAGATTTAAGTACCTATCAGGCTGCCTTTCTGGAGTGGTTGATTGCTTATATCCAGGCCCAGGAAATAGACGTCCTCTTGCTCAGTGGCGATGTTTTTGACCTGGCCAATCCTCCCTCCCGCGCCAGGGAATTGTACTACCAAAGCCTGCACCAGCTGAGCCGTACCGGCGTACAGATGGTTATTACCGGGGGCAATCACGACTCGCCCGCCGTGCTCAATGCCCCGCGGGAACTGCTCAGCACCCTGGGCATTCACGTTTTTGGGCGGCTTCGGCCCGATTGGTCCGAACACCTGGTGCCCCTGGGGCCTCCGGCAGCGCCTCAAGCCGTGGTAGCGGCCGTTCCTTTCTTGCGCGATAGCGAACTCCCTCATTTGGCCCCCGGCCAAAACTACCCGGAACGCGCCGCCGCGCTCCGGGCCGGCCTCCAGGAAGTGTACCACCACCTGGCCCGGGAAGCCCAGCATCGCTACCCGGGCCTCCCCCTCCTGGGTATGGGGCACTTGTATGCGGTGGGGGCCCACACCAGCGCCAGCGAGCGGGAAATCCAAATCGGTAATCAAGCCGCCGTAAGCGCCGATATTTTTCCCCCCGCCTATCAGTACCTGGCTCTGGGGCATATTCACCGCCCCCAGGCGGCGGGCGCCGCGCACCTTCGCTATGCGGGCTCTCCCGTCCCTTTAAGCTTTAGCGAGCGCCAGGATACCAAGCAGGTGCGGGTGTGGGCCGGGGGGCCAAATGTGGCTCCACAACACCAGGAAGTTCCTCTTCCCGCCTGGATCAAGCTTCGCCGCCTGCAAGGCACCTGGCCGGAAGTCCGGCAAAAGCTCCGGGAAATGTCCTCCGGGGAGGCGGATACCTGGATAGAACTCATCATCCAGCTGGAACAGCCTGACCCACAACTCCCCGCGCAGGTGGAGGAGGTAGTAGGCCACTTTAATGAACAGCAAGGGGCGCGGGTGGTCAAATACCGGCTCGACGCGGGGGCGCAGCGGGGCACGGAAAGTTACTTTGCCGCCGGGACGGCCGTGGACGAACTCCAGCCTAAAGATGTTTTCCAAAGCTCCCTGGAGCAGCAGTCCCTGCCCCCGGAAGACCACCGCCTCCTTACCGAAGCCTTTGAGGACTTACTGCAGGAATACTATCAGCAAGCCGATGCCTCATGAAAATCCTTTACCTGGAATTTGAAAACCTCAATGCCCTCAAGGGCCTTCACCGGGTCGATTTTCAGCACGCGCCGCTGGGGGAGGCGGGCCTTTTTGCCATCACCGGGCCCACTGGAAGTGGAAAAACCACCCTATTGGATGCTATCTGTTTGGCACTCTACCGGCAGGTGCCCCGCCTGGGCCCCGTGACCCGAACCCTCATCGAGCAGCAGCAAGCCCTCCTTACCCGCAACACCCAACGGGCCCGCGCGCTGGTAAAGTACCGCTGCCGGGAAGGCGTTTTTACCGCCGAATGGTCCATTTCTACCGCCCGCACCGGGAAACTACGCGACGATGAGCACAAACTCTTCGACGCGCATAACACTTCTCTGGTAGACAAACGCAGCGAAGTGGCCCGGGCCAATGCCCGGCGCATAGGCCTGGACTACAGTCAGTTTATTCGTTCTATTTTGTTGGCTCAAGGTGATTTTGCCCAGTTTCTTCAGAGCAATAGCAAGGAACGGGCCCGGCTGCTGGAAAAAATTACCGGTACGCATATATATCGGGACCTGGGTAAGCGCGCCTTTGAAAAGGGCCGCGAGCTGGATCGGCAGGTGCAGACCATCGATAATAAAATTCAGGGCGATCAGGAAAAATGCCTTCCTCCAGATACCCTCGCCGAACACGCCCGCCAGGAGCAGGCCCTCTCCCAGAAAAAACAAAAACGGGAGGCCCAGCGCGATAGCTACCGGGAGCAGCGGAGGCTGCTGAAAACTATTGCCGAGCTCGGACAAAAGCTGGAGAAGCTCAATGACGCGGAAAAAATACGCACCGCGGAGCTGGAGGATTTTCAGGAAAAAGAAGGCAGGCGGCTTCAGGCCCACCAGGACCTGGCTCCCTTCCAACAGGCACTGGAAAAGTGGCAATATCATCGCGATGAGGGCCATAAGAGCAGCCAAACCCTCCAAAAACAACTCGCTGAGCAAGAAGAGGTACAAACGGAACGGGACCGCGCCCGGGAAGCTATCGAAAACCTACTTCAACGGAAAATAAGCACCGAGGAAGCCCCGCTGGAAGCCCTCGAAAATTTCGTATCCGGGTACCGGCGTCAGGTCCAAAAGACCGACGAACTGCGGCGCCAGTTTAAAACCCAAAAAGATTCCTGGGAGCCGCAGTTGCCTGCTGAGTGGCAGCTTTTTTTAGATCGCCCCCAAGGCGCCCGCGAAAAATTAAACCAATGGGTAGCGCAGGCCCGGGAGGAAGCAGCCCAAATGAAAGCGCAAGAGGCGCAAAATCCCTTCCTGGCCTTAGGAGAGCAGGCCCTTACTGAGCTGGAGCAACAGAGGCAGCAATGGCAATGGCAGGAGGCCGAAAAAAGAAAGTTGGAGAGCCGGTACCAGACGCTTGAGCGGAAAGA
>CAJXMS010000086.1 GCA_913056475.1 uncultured Bacteroidota bacterium | reverse complement strand
AAAAAGATGAAAACGCTCCCCAGAAGGGCAGCGTTAAAAGTGTAAATGAGATCCTTGAGGCGGGGGGGCCGGTAAATGTCCCGGTAGAATCCGGTGATCAGGTAGATGGTAATCCAAAAGATCGGTAAGCTTAGCAGTCCGATGTAGAAGTTGGTGCCAAATTGGATCTCCGCGGGATGCGCTACCACTTGTTCGATCTCCAGCTTGCGATATACGTATAAGCTCAGGTAGGCGCTACAGGCAGCTACCACATCCCAGAAGATGTACTTGGCCTTTTGTAATCTTTCGTTCTTCACGGGCTGTAGACCAGTTTTAGGTTGTCCAGGAAGATGCGCCCAGCGGCTTTATCTGCCGGAAGTTGCGACCGCACGTACAGTTTATAGCCCGAAGCGTTGGGGAAGGCATTGTATTCGGTAATGAGATCGAGGTACAGCTTACTCCATTCTTCTTTAGGGTTGAGGGTTACCGTTATCTGGCGGCGTTCGCCATCGGGAGTGATGGCCACCAGACCTATACTAAAGGGGATATTGGTCCGGTAGTTGAGCTCTACAAATAGGTTTTGCAGGCCCCGGGGCAGGCTGTAAGTGGAGATGGAGCTAAACTCGCCCCGGCGATTCTCCGGGCGGAGGGCGATGAGCCCGGCCTGGCCGTTATTTTCGGGCTGGCTGGCATAAGGCGGGGTGTAGCTAAAGGTAGAATCGGGGTTCTTAATGCGCTCCAGCGTCGTGTCGCTGTTGTTGAGCTTTTGGAAGTTAAGGCCCGCCTGGTCAAAGTTTTCGATCAGTTCTACTTCGTAGAAAGACTGGTAGGTAGTGCTGCGCTCCCGGGCCGAGAAGGTAAGGGTGTCCAGGAAATCTTCTTCCGTAATGGTTAAGGAAAGTTCTATGGGGTTTACCGGGCTGTAAATGGTACGCAGGCCACTAATGCCGTTGAGATTCATGGCGGGGAGTACGGTGAGCTTATGCGGGCCTGCTCCCAGGGCAACGGGCAGTACGGCGGGAAGCTCATATATGCCGATCACTTCCTGCTGGTACAACACCCAGGCGGTGGTGAAGGCGTCGCTGGCGGTCCCTTCCCGGCTATAATCGGTTTCCATGCTAAGGTCGGGGAGGGCAAGGTAAACCGGGGGCGGGGCTTCATCCTGGGGCTGGCAGCCAACTAAAAAAGCGCTTAGCGCCAGAAGCATACCCAGCCGGCCCAGCCCACGCCGGTACTGGCCCAGCCCGGAGGGGATATAACTGCTATTTGACCAAACAAGTAATGAGCTCATACCAGGCCTCCAGAGATACGATTGGGGCTCAGGTGAATACGGCTTAAAATTTCTTCCGCTACCTCCAGGGCCTTGTATCCATCCTCTAAGGTAACGCGCGACACCCCGTTTTTATTGATTGCCTCTGCAAAACTGCGCAACTCCTCTTGAATGGCGTTGTGCGCCTGCGCCTTAGGTTGTTCAAAGTAAATCTGCTTTTTCCGGCCATCGGCCAGGTCCATGACCATGGCGTAGGGGTCTTCCGGGCTGCGCTCGATTTCTTTCATCCGGATTACTTCACTGCTTTTCTCCAGAAAGTCTACCGCTATGTAAGCATCCCGCTGGAAGAAGCGGGTTTTACGCATATTTTTAAGGGAAATACGGCTGGCGGTAAGGTTGGCTACGCAGCCATTATCAAATTCCAGGCGGGCATTGGCTATATCGGGGGTATCGCTTACCACGGCCACCCCGCTGGCATTGATCTTATGCACATTGCTGGGAACAGCACTTAGCACCACGTCTATGTCGTGGATCATAAGGTCCAGTACCACCGGTACGTCGGTTCCGCGCGGATTGAACTCGGCCAGCCGGTGGGTTTCAACAAACATCGGGTTGGCCAGGTAAGGTTGCGCCGCTTCATAAGCCGGGTTAAAACGCTCCACGTGGCCCACTTGACTCACCACACCGGCCTCATCGGCCAGCTTCATAAGCGCCCGTGCCTGAGCGGCGGTCTCGGTAAGGGGTTTTTCTACAAAGAAGTGCTTCACCTTTCGAGCGGCTTTGGCGGCTACCTCATAATGATTGAGGGTGGGCGTGACGATATCCACCACATCTACCTCCTCCATTAAGCTTTCTACGGAGGCGTAGGAAGGCAGTTCAAAGGCCTTCTCTACTTCGCGGGCATTTTCCGTATGGGGGTCATAAAAGCCCGTAATTTCGTAATGATCGGGAAGCTGCTTGAGACATTTCAGGTGGATTTTCCCCAAGTGTCCAGCTCCCAATACGCCTATTTTTAATTTCATAAAAGCTAAGGGGTGAGCAAGTGATAGCAGGCTAAGCAGTGAGGGCCCGTGGTTTAAAGAAGCACAAAATTAAACTTTTTCCCGGCGTCCCTGGTCCATAAAAAAAGGCCGCTTTACCTGGTTGAGAGGCAAGCGACCTTTTCTCGAAACGGTCGAAATCCTTCGCCCTTAGAGCTTGTCGTTAAGCTCGGAACCGGGCTTAAATTTTGCTACAGTTTTGGCTGGGATTTGGATCTTTTGACCCGTTTGCGGATTACGTCCCTCCCGAGCGGAGCGCTCACTGGTGGAGAAGGTGCCGAATCCTACCAGGGAAACGCGATTACCTTTGGCCAGGGAGCCCGCTACGCGATCGGTAAACGAGTCCAGTGCTTTTTTGGCCGCGGCTTTGGAGATGTCAGCATCTTGAGCCATGGCATCGATCAATTCTGATTTGTTCATGAAAAGCGGTTTTAGTTAAACATGATTTTCAATCCCAAAGATAGCTGAATCCCGCTACGGTTCAAGCTTTTGCGTCATTTACCCCCCTATTTGTGGAAAAGTTCTGAAAATTGTGAATTCCTAAAAACACCTAAAACACTGATAGTTAGGTTTTTATAACAAACTGAGCCTCAGGACCTATTTTGAAGCCATTGAGCAATTCGGGGGTAGATAGCCGTCTTTTACCGGGGAGTTGCGCCTCTTTAATCACCAAATATCCGTCCCTGCAAGCCACTTTTAGGTCGTTTCGGCCGTCCGTTAGCACCTTTCCGGGCGCTTCGCCGGCCGGGGTATCGTCCCGTTCGGCGGCGCTTATTTTTACCAGGTATTCCGCCTGGCCCATTTGCAATAAACCCCGGGCGCCGGGGTAGGGACTGAGGCCCCGAAAGCGGTTGTAAACTTCCGCCACCGGCGCTTCCCAGGGGAGCCAGGTATCTTCTACGCTCAGTTTAGGAGCCTCTTTAAGCGGCTCCGACGCGCGCTGTGGTCGCGGCTCCGTTTCGTTTCGCGCCAGCCGGTTTACCGTTTCGAGGAGGAGCTTCGCCCCCGGCTGCAGCATTTTATCGTGCAAGCTGCCTGCGGTCTCTTCTGGGTGAATGGGAAGTCTGGTTTGGCCCAGAATAGCGCCCGTGTCAATGCGCTTATCCAGGCGAAAGGTGGTAAGGCCCGTCTCCTTTTCGCCATTGATCAGGGCCCAGTTGATGGGGGCCGCCCCGCGGTATTGCGGGAGCAAAGAGGCATGCAGGTTTATGGTACCCAGGGGCGGCAGCGCCCACACTACTTTGGGCAGCATGCGGAAAGCCACCACTACGATGAGCTCCGGCTCGGCTGCTTCCAGTTGCTTGAGCCACTGGGGGTCTTTAAGCTTTACCGGCTGCCATATCGGTAGTCCGGCCTTCTGCGCCGCTTCTTTTACCGCACTGCCCTGCAGCCGGCGTCCCCGCCCGGCTGGTTTATCGGGCGCTGTTACCACCCCCACTATTTCGTGCTGGCTGGCCCTAAGGGCTTCCAGGCTGGGTACCGCAAAAAAAGGCGTCCCCATAAATACGATTCGCATATGCTTATCTTGATTGCGGGCCACGAGGACCCGGGTTTTTAGGCCCTGGGGGCCAAATGTGGTTCTCCTATAATTTTAGCTGGGTTCCCAGGCTGGCACTGAGCGCCGGATAGGGCCCCAGGGTGTAGTCGGCGGCTAAGAATATAACCTTTAGAAACTTCAATCGCATTCCTAAGTTTCCGTAAATACCATTGCTGCCGGTAGTGGTAAAATCCACCGGGTCTTCAATGGTTTTTTCCGGATTGTTCAGGTCCAGCGGATCTACCCAGCGATAGCTGCCTTTCATTTGAATGCGGGTATGGCCCCCGTTATAACCAATACCGGCGTAAAGGGTCAAAAAGTGGATCTCTTTACTGACCAGCAGGCGTCCGGTCCAGCTTTGGGTGTTAAGTTTCAGAGCTTGCTGCTGATTATTGTTGCCCGGCAGTTCTTGTTCCAGGGAAAACTGGCTGTAGCCACCCATTAGAGAAATATGCAGGGGAAGCGCCGAAAGCCCGGGAATCCACTCCGTAAGACTGTGCTGCAAGCCCAGACCAAAGAGCGCGTAATCGGTACGGTCCAGGGTGGGAACCGGCACCGAAGGCAGATAGCGGAGCCGCAGGGTGTTGTGTCCCGGCAGACCTACCGCTGCGCTCAAATGGACCAGGGGCAAGAGCTGAAAGCCGTAGCCCGCTGGCATGCTAAACGTCCGGTCCCCGGCGCCTAACGGTAGGCTTTGGTTGTCGTACTTCAGCTGCACGCCCGCTTCATTGGGGCCAAAGGCGGTAGGGGTCACATTATCGCTGGGGTTCACCAGTTCTAGCTCGCTTAGGTTTTCCGGGCGGATGGTGAAGCTGGTTTGTGCATCGGGAATAAGGCCCACCGTAGGCTCCAGGGATATCGAGAAGGAACCGAAAGGGTAGGATTTTGCGCGGTGATACCAGCCATTGTTGAGCCCGGCGGTAACCGCCTCTCCCAGGGGGCGGAGGTAGCCGCCGGTGAGGTAGTTGATATCGCTCTGCACCCCGGCTACCGCGGGGGCGGGGTTCAGGGATTGCGCCCTAAGTACGGGGGAGGCCGCCAGTAAAACAGCCACCAGGCTAAGCCGGAGAAGGCCGGTCGTGGTCATCGTGCTTATTTTTGGATGGGGAGGTTTTATCCTTTGTCTGTACCGGCAAATGTAACACCCCGTTATGAAGCTGTACCTCCCCCTCGTCTACCATCCAGCGTAAGGTTTCCTCTGCTTTTCGCTGGGGGCGCCATTGCTCGAGCGCTTCTTCCAGCCGTAGGGGCGCTTCTTCCTGCAGGGTTTTGTAAATAACCTTTCGCGTGGCGGCATAGCTGGCCCCCTGGACGGCTCTTTTTTGGCGGCGGCACACATCGCAGCGGCCGCAGGCCGGGGCCCCTTTTTCGCCAAAGTAGTGCAGCAATTGTAAGCTCCGGCAGGTTTGGTCTTCCTCTGTGTAGCGGATCACCGCTTCTATGCGTTTTTCCAGCTGCTGGTAGCGTTGCTTTAGATGCTCCGGGCTTATGCGCAAATGCCGGCTCTCTACCCGCGCCCGCTCAAAGGTGATGCTGCTGGCCTGGCGGCGCGGTTGGTAATCCACCATTTCCCGCCGGTGCAGCTCATGCAGTTGCGCCGTTACCGTTTCTTCATTGGTTTTTAGGCGGGCGGCCAGGGTGGCTTCATCTATAGCGCTGTACTCCACGTCCAGGCCCCCGTAGGAGCGGGTCAGCGTTTTGATCAGAAGGTCTTGCTTGGGGTAGCGGAGTTGGTAATCATACAGAGTGGTATTATCGGCCAGAATGCGGAGCCGGGAGGGTTGGGCATAGCCATCACTCAAGCTTATAAAACCCTCCTTACTGAGGATACGCAGCCCTTGATGGGTCTTAAGGGCCGGCAGGCGGTACTGTCGTAAAAAGGCCCCCATGTCTAGCCCAAAGGTCTGTCCCGCACCACTGCCGGTGGCCAGTTGGAAATAATTAGCCAGGACCTGGTAGAGATGGCGAATGTCCTGAAGGCTGGGGAAACTCTGGAGGTGCCGCACGCGGAGTTGATGGACATCATCCGGCCCTACGTAGGTCACCGCGTGCGCGGTTTGGCGATCGCGGCCCGCCCGCCCAGCCTCCTGGAAATAAGCTTCCAGCGAGTCGGGCAGCTCCAGGTGAAGCACCAGCCGTACATCGGGCTTATCGATGCCCATCCCAAAGGCGTTGGTGCATACCATCACCCGGGTTTGGTTTTGAAGCCAGGCCTCCTGGCGTTTTTGCCTTTCCTGGGGGGGCAAGCCGCCGTGGTAATACTGGGCCGGGATGCCCATGGCCTGGAGCCACTGGGCCAGCTCCACCACACTCCGCCTATGCCGCAGGTAAGCGATGGCCGTACCCGGTATTTTTTGCAGGGCTTGCAGGGCCCGGTTCCATTTGTTTTCGCTGTGCACCAAGTGGTAAAAAAGCTCCGGACGCCGAAAGCTTTGCTGCCGCAAATGCGGTTCTTTAAAGGCCAGCTTCTCCTGGATGTCGCGCGCCACCGCCGGGGTAGCCGTGGCGGTAAGGGCCAGTACCGGCACCTCAGGAAGCTGCTTCCGGAGCTGGGCTATTTCCAGGTAGGGCGGGCGGAAATCATAGCCCCACTGGGATATGCAGTGTGCCTCGTCTACCGCCAGCAAGCGGACGGGCATCCGCTCCAGCCGGGCCAGGAACAGCTCACTCTGGAGCCGCTCTGGCGAAACGTACAGGAAGCGATAGAAGCCCTCGGCGGCATTGTCGAGCGCCAGGTCCAGCTCCCGGTAAGACAAGCCGGAATGGAGGGCTACCGCCCGGATGCCGCGTTTGCGCAGGTTTTGGACCTGATCGTCCATCAGGGCTATGAGTGGACTCACCACCAGGCCGACACCTTCCCCGCAGAGCACGGGTACCTGATAGCAAATGGATTTGCCCCCGCCGGTAGGCAGTAGGGCCAGGGTGTCTTTTCCGGCCAGCGCATCCTCTATGATGGCCCGCTGCCCCGGACGAAAGTCGGGATACCCCCAGTACTGCTGTAGTATGGTGCGGGGATCGGTCGGGGGCATATCAGGTAGTGGGCTGGGCCATGTGGTGGAGGATAAAATCCGCCCGCTGCGCGGGCGGTAGCTTGGGTACTTCTATGAGCTGGTAACCGTAGTGCCGGTAAATGTCCTCCAGGGCCTGGTGAATGGCCTGCATCAGGGGCAGGTCTTCCCGGCGTTCGGCATCCCGGTCATAAATTTCCGGCCAGGGAGGGGTGAAGTACACGTAGGGGAAGTAAGGGTACTGGCGGGCTGCTTCTTCCAGGTCCGCATTAGGAATGCCATCGCGGCGCAGATACCCCAGATTATCGGGAATGCCCCGGTCGTAAAAAGTGGTAAGGCCCGCCGGCGCCTGGTGGTACTGAGCCACTTGCCGCTCAAAGAGTTTTTCTCCAAAACCGGCGTGGTTTTCCCAGGGCAAAAGCTTCGACTGGGCCGCCAGCTGCTCCCGGATCAGCGCGCGGGCCATTTCCGGCAAAACCCGGTAACCACGGGCCTCGATGCTTTTTAGCAGGGTGGTTTTACCGGTGCCGGGGGCGCCGGTTATCACCACCCGGCGGGCGGGGGAAGCGTCTATATCAGGCATGAGCGCAAAGATAGCAGCCGGCGTCCATTAATAAGGAAGTCCCCAGCGCCGGTAAAGAAAACCGAGCAACCAGGCTGGCCCGATGAGCAAAAACTGCAGGTCTTTTAAAAAGGAAGGTTTGGCGCCCTCGATCTTATGCCCCACAAACTGCCCGATCCAGGCCACCACGAAGATGCTTAAAGCCGGGATCCACAGGGGCAGGGAGCTATACCACATTTGGGCAACGCCCCATAAACAAAGCGCCGAGAAAAGCCCTACGCCCACCGCCATGGGCACCGAGAGCCGCAGGTAAAAAAGCAGCCCCAGGAGCACCAGTACCGTGCCGTAGTGCAAATACGGCTCCCAAACCGAGGGCGCCCAGCTATGCAAATAAGGCGCCGGGATACTGGCCAGCAGCGCCAGGATGCTGAAGAAAATGGCCGGCACGCATATCCAGTGTAGCCGCTTATTGACCGGGTTTTGGTGGCTCTCGCCGTAGGCGTCAAACCACTGGTGGATGTTTTTCATGATCTTTGTACCTTGTTTTCGCAAGTGAAATTAAGGAATTAGAGCCAGCATGAGCAAGGGCGAAAAATACAAGAAGCTGCAGAGCCAGCTCGAAGAAGGATTTGAATGGCCCCGGGTGTACATGTTTAAATTCATCGTACCGGCCAACAATGAAAAGGTAGCCAAGGTGGAGCAGCTCTTCAACAGCAAGGAAGCACGGGTAGATATGCGCAGCTCACGCAAGGGCAATTTTATCAGCATTACCGCGCGGGAGATGATGATGTCGCCCCAGCGGGTAGTAGATCGTTACGTAGAAGCGGAAGCCATCGAAGGGCTTATCGCCCTTTAAGGATTCCGGCCTGCCGGCCAAATGTGGGGC
>CAJXMS010000085.1 GCA_913056475.1 uncultured Bacteroidota bacterium | reverse complement strand
GAAAGGCGACTATGCCTTTCTCCACGTACCGGAAAGCACCGGGGGCGACCCCGATTTTGTGGCGCGCAATACCCGCCTCATCCGCCGGGGCGCTCTGGCCGCCGGTGTGGCTACCTACGTGGAAACTCAGCTGGAAAAGTACATTCAGCAGGAAAAACTCAAGGCCCTGGGGGTCCCTCCCGAACAGCTGGCCCAGGTAGCTACGCGGGTAAACCTCAAGGTGCTGAATACCGAAACGGGCCGCATCAGCCAGGGCGACCGGGCACAACGCATAGGCCTTGGATTTGGCCTGGCGGGTCTTTTGGCGCTTTTTGTGTTCATTTTTGCCCAGCAGGCCCAACGCAGCTTAGGCCGGGAGCAGCAGCACAAGCTGGCCGAGATCACCGCGCTGGCGGTGCGGCCGTATCAACTTTTTACCGGCAAACTGCTCAGCATATTGAGTCTGGCTGGCGGCCAATTTGTTTTGTGGCTGGGCATCGGTTGGCTCTCCTACGAAGGGCTGCAAAGCCTGCTGAGCCCCGAGGCGGATTTTGCCCGGGAGAGCCTGCGCTGGCTGGGCCACGCTGATTTGGGGCTCCTCGGACTTTGGTGGGGCTTACTTACCTTGGGGAGCTACCTCCTGTACGCGGGCCTCTACCTGGGCCTGAACAGTTGGCTGGGGCAGGCCAAAAGCAGCGGGCTTTTCCTGGCCCTAGTGCTGCTAACGAGCGTGGGCCTGGTTTATCCCGCCGTATACCAGCCAGATGCCGGATTTACCACGTTCTTTTCTTACTTCCCCCTCAGTGCCGGTCCTGTCTTACTGGGGCGGCTGCCCTTTGACGTGCCGCTGCCCCTCTTGCTCCAAAGTACGGCTTTGCTTTACAGCAGCGCTCTACTGGGGCTTGGCCTCGGCGCTTGGCTTTACCAAAGGCATTTTTTTAGCACCCGGACGGCCGCAGCCCCCAATTGATTACATTTAGCCTCCCTTTCTGCTTTCAAGTCCTTGCTTCTATGATTCGCGCCGTAATCGATTGTGGTACCAACACCTTCAACCTTTTGATCCGAGACACCCATGGCCAGCAGTATCTCCACCGGGAAAAATACCCGGTACGCCTGGGAGAAGACGGGCAAAAAGAAAAAACCATTTCTCCGAAAGCCCAGCAAAGGGCTATCAAAACACTTAAAAAATATCAGGAACAGGCGCGTAACTGGAACGCTGATAGCATCACGCTGGTGGGTACAGCCATGATCCGGGAAGCCCGCAATGGCGGCGATTTGGTCCGGGCCGTGAAAAAAGAAACGGGCCTTACCCTGCAAGTGATCGATGGCCAGCGAGAGGCGAACCTCATTCTGCAAGGCGTTCAACAGGCCATGCCCCTCCCCAGGGAAAGCTGCCTGATCATGGATATCGGGGGCGGTAGCACGGAATTCATTTGGCTGAAAGCCCAAAAAAGGCAATACCTGGCCTCCTTCCCCCTGGGAAGTAGCTTACTTCTGGAAAAGTGCCGCCCCAGTGACCCTATAAAACCGGCCGAAATAGAGGAAATGGAAAACTTTATAGCCACCGCCCTGAAGCCTCTGCTAAGCCGGACCCGGAGCGGCCAGCCACGGACGCTCATCGGCAGTAGTGGTTCCTTTGATACCCTGGCGCAAATGTGCGCGCTGCAATTTAAAACCCGCCCCTGGCAGGCAGCAGGGCGTTCCTATACTTTTGCCCTCCCGGAGTACCATAAAATGGCCCGCCAAATGCTGGCCCAAAACCTGGAAGAACGGCTGCACACCCCCGGAATGATCCCCATGCGGGCAGACATGATCGTTCCGGCTTGTGTGCTTATTAATTTTATTATCGATCAAATGGGTATCCAAACCCTGCTGCAATGCAGCTACGCGCTCAAAGAGGGCGTGTTTTATAGCCTTGAAAACGAACCTCATTTATGGCCAAAATCCTAATCATAGAAGACGAAAAAGCCATTCGCAATGTGCTGGGCAATATCCTCAAAGAAGAGGATGAACAAACGGAAGTAATAGAAGCCGCCACCGGTAAGGAAGGGCTAGACCTGCTGGCAAAAAGGGATCCTGAGCTGGTGCTTTGCGACATTAAGATGCCCGGCATGGACGGCATGGAGGTGCTGGAAGCCATCCGGGAGCGCCATCCGGAAACCGCGGTGATCATGATCTCAGGCCATGGGGATATAGACACGGCGGTAAACTGTATGAAAATGGGGGCTTATGACTACATCGCCAAGCCGCCTGATCTCAACCGCCTTATTCAGACGGTTCGCAATGCGCTGGACCGCCGCGAATTGGTACAGGAGAATAAAACCCTGAAAAAGAAAATAAAAAAGCAGTACCGAATGGTGGGCCAATCGGCCGCGCTCCAGGAAGTCCAGGACCTCATCGATAAGGTAGCTCCTACCGATGCCCGCGTCCTCATCACCGGCCCCAATGGAACCGGTAAAGAGCTGGTAGCCCACGGTATTCACCAAAAAAGCGAACGCAGCCGTAAGCCCATGGTCGAGGTCAACTGTGCCGCCATCCCCGCTGAACTGATCGAAAGCGAGCTTTTTGGTCATAAAAAAGGGGCCTTTACCTCGGCCGTAAAAGACCGCAAAGGAAAATTTGAAACGGCCCATCAGGGCACGCTCTTTCTGGACGAGATAGGCGACATGAGCCTACCGGCCCAGAGCAAGGTGCTGCGCGCACTGCAGGAAGGTAAGATAACGCCGGTAGGGGGCGACAAAGAGATAAAAGTAGATGTGCGCGTACTGGCTGCTACCAATAAAGACCTGGAGGAAGAAATCAAGCAAGGGCGTTTTCGAGAAGACCTATACCACCGCCTTAGCGTGATCTTAATCCGGGTGCCGGCCTTGCGGGAGCGCAGCGATGATATTCCGGAGCTGGCTACTTACTTTGCTCAAACCATAGCTCAGGAAAACGGTAGCTCTCCAGTGGATTTTCAAAAGGAAGCGCTTCAGGCCCTGCAAGAAATGGATTATCCAGGCAACATTCGGGAACTGCGCAATGTAATAGAACGCCTCCTTATTTTAGGGAGCAACCCCATTACCGCAGAAGATGTAAAGCGCTACGCCAGCAAATAAATGCAAAAAGCGTAGTGCGGTCCTGATACTACGCGAGGGACTTGCCTCCTTCAAGCCTGAGCATTTGACGCCTATTTTCCTCGGCGTAGATAGGGTTCCGAGCGTTTCTTTTAACTTTCGGCCGAAATTTAAATCCTTCCGGACTTGAAGCACCTCCTACTCATAGACGATAACCCCATCGACCTGATGATCCACGAAAAATTGGCCAGGCGAATGTGGGGAGAAGCATCCAGGGTGGTTAAAAAGACCAGTGGTTTAGAGGCCCTGTTTTACCTCGACCAGTGTGAGGAGCTGCCGGAAGTAACCTTCTTGGACATCAAAATGCCCGAAATGGACGGCTTCGGATTTGTGAACGCCCTCCGCCAGAGACCTTTTGCCGGGAAGCTACCCATTTTCTTAGTCTCCAGCAGCATTGACCCTGCGGATAAGCAAAAAGCAGAGGAAGACCCCTTGGTGAGCGGCTTTCTAGAAAAACCGCTTTCTCTGGGCCAGCTTGAACGCCAAGTAGTCAACTAAGGCGTGTTGGTCCACTCGCGCTCCTTTCTGTCCATTCTGCCCCGTTTCTCGTCCAGCAAGTGTAAGAACACCTGTCCCGATTCTTGGGGGGAAGCGCGAGCGGATGATAAAACCGAAGTCAGGCCAGCGGGGAGATGGCATTTTTATAGACTGATACTATCTAACTGTTCTATGGCTTCGCGTATTACGGCGCAACCATGCTTGAGATCTGCATCGCTTATATTGAGCGGCGGGGCCAGCCGGAAACTTTCCGGGCAGCTCAAAAACCAGAAGGCGTGACCCCCCCGGGCCAGGCAATACTGGACAATATGCTGAACTTCTTGCGGCGTAGCAAACTCTATGGCCATAAAAAGCCCTTTCCGGCGTATTTCTTTAACGCGGGGATCCTGAAGCGCTCTTTCTATAAGGGCTCCTTTGGCCTCCACTCCTTCCAGCAGGGCTTCTCTTTCGATAGCTTCCAGCGTAGCCAGGGCAGCGGCACAGCTTACCGGATTGCCCCCAAAGGTGGTAATATGCCCCAGCATAGGATACGCCGTAAAGGCCCGCATATGGGCGGCGCGGGCTATAAAGGCCCCCAGGGGCAAGCCGCCGCCCAGCGCCTTGGCTGTGCAGAGTACATCGGGCACCACTCCCCAGTGGCTAAACGCAAACAGCTCGCCCGTGCGGCCCATCCCGCTTTGGATCTCGTCAAAAATGAGCAGGGCCCCGGACTCATTACAGCGGTCCCGCAGTGCCTGCAGGAAAGCGCGATCGGGTATCCGGATGCCGGCGTCTCCCTGGATGGGCTCTACGATCACGGCCGCGGTTTTTTCGGTGATGGCCCCTTTAAGAGGCCCTAGCTGGCCAAAGGGCAAAAAGCGCACATCGGGCAGAAGGGGTCTAAAAGCCTGTTTTTTGGACTCATTGCCAGACACACTAAGGGCGCCGTGCGTACTTCCATGGTAGCTTCCCCGAAAGGAAATAATCTCACTACATCCCGTCACCCGCTTGGCCAATTTAAGGGCCCCTTCGATGGCCTCCGCTCCGCTGTTGGTAAAATAGCAAGTTTCCAGGGCAGCAGGAAGGCGCTGGGTCAAGGCGTCCGCCAGGTTGTTTACGGGCGACTGAATGTATTCGCCATACACCATCAAATGCAAGTGGCGCTCTACTTGCTCGTGAATGGCTTTTTTTACCTCCGGGTGCCCATGCCCCAAATTGCTTACCGCCACGCCCGCTATGAGGTCCAGGTAGGCATTTCCCTGGGGGTCGTAAAGCCAGCTTCCCTCAGCCCGGGCTATTTCCAGTCCCAGAGGAAAAGGCGTAGTGGGGGCCAGGTGCTGGTCAAAAATGTCGCGAGAACTGCGGGCCATAAGGCAAAATTAGTTGATAGCGCCCAGTAAAAACCAGGCATAAAGGCCAAAACGCCCCAGCCGGAAAGCCTCTGACCAGCTAAATTCTCGCCAGCCCATGCCGGAAGTACCAGCCACCACGCAAATGGGCGAGAAGGGCAGCGGCGTAAGCGAGGAAATGATGACCAGCATGCGGCCAAACTTGCGAAAGGTCTCAAACTGCTCCGCAAAGCGGCGTTCTACCCGCTTGCGTACCCAAGGTACCCGCTGCAACCATCTGCCCGTCCAGTAAGAGACCTGACCACCACTATAACTAAGCACCGCCAGCAAAGCCACCAACCACCAGGTATGATCGAGCAGCCCCGTCCAAATGATAAAAGCATCCGGAGGTAAAAAACCCATAAAACTCTCGCTCACAAAGAAAATGGCAAAAACGATCCACAGCGGAAAATTATCAAACACTGGGCCCAATAAAGCTTTGGGATCCACCACAAAGTGGTTGAAAAGCGCCACTGCCAAGGCCAACACCACCACCGAAACCGCCAGCTTAAGCGTCGTTTGCCCCCAAAACTTATAGCGCCCCGTGCGCCGGAAGTAATGGTGCGCCAGGCGCCCTTTTTCTCTAAAACCACGATTGGCCCGCCGCACTTTGCCTATGCGGGCATTTCTTTTTCGGGCCATTAAGTGCGATTCCAATATTTCTTAGCGGTTTTTTGATTACGCAGCTTAGCAAATACCTCGCCACATTCGCGTAGCGCTCGGCCAGCTATGCTTCTTTGGCGGTTTTATACATTTAAGGCCTTTAAACTTGCATTATGGCAACCCCTTCTCTCCCCGGATACTGGCGCTACGCGGTGGCAGGCCTTTGGATTTTGCTATGCCTTTTCCATATAAACAGTCTTCCCGACATAACGCTGCTTCCCCGCTGGGGGTTTGGCTGCGGGGTGGTTTTTCTTCTCGCAGCCGCCGGCTTCCAGCAGCTGCGCGCACGTCCCATCCCTTTAGTGCCGGGGCTTCTTATGCTGGCCTTTCTCCTGGTCCAGGCCTTAAGTATCACGCAGGCGGTCAATGTAGGCGAGGGAGCCGCCGTATGGGCGCGGTACGCCACCTTGGCCGGCTACGCCTTGGTTTTTTGGGCGGCCTGCCGGCCAAATGTACCAGAAACAGGCTTTTTGTGGAAATCGCTCCTTATAGTAGCCACCCTTACCACCCTGCCAGCCCTCTTCAAAATGCTGGCCTTACTTCAAAAGGGCAGCTTTGCGCAAGACATTTACGCCCTAAAAGGCCTTTTCAGTCATAAAAACCTACTAGCCTCCTTTCTGATGCTATTATTCCCACTCAGCTGGGGGGGGCGGCTTTACCTAAAAGGTAGCTGGCGTTCGGCGGCGCTGGCCTTAAGCTTGCTGATGCTCGCCCTGCTTTTCCTCTTGCGTACCCGCGGGGTATGGCTGGCTATCTTCCTGGGCGGGGCCGCCGCCCTGCTTACCTACCTCCTGGCCCGAAGAGAAAAAGAAAAGCTGCCCTGGCCACGCATAGCGCTGGGTACCGGACTGGCCCTGGTGCTTATGCTGGGATTGCTAGGCCTGCCCCAAATTCGGAAAGGCTTCCTGGATAGCTCTAATATCCAAAAACGCTTTGCCTTTTGGGAAAATAGTTGGGAAATGATCAGTGAAAACCCGGCACTGGGCGTGGGAGCGGGCAATTGGAAGTTGCAGTTCCCTCGCCATGGCCTGGAAAAAGTAGACCACAGCACCATGCAAGGCATCACTCATATTCAGCGGCCCCACAATGACTTCCTCTGGATATGGAGTGAAGCAGGCCCCGCCGCCCTCCTGGCCTACCTGGGCCTCTTCCTTTGGGGGCTTCGCCGGGCTTGGCTCAATTATCGCCACCAAACGGATACCCGGCAAGGCCAACTCCAACTCCTGCTCATATGGTCGCTGGCCGCTTACGGAGTATTTTCGTTTGGCGATTTTCCGCTGGAAAGAGCCCCCCATGGTATTCTTTTCCTCACCCTCCTGGGCCTCATTTACGCGGGCACCCCCGAAGCTCTAAAAGAAAAGGAAATTAAAGGCAGCTGGCTCCCCGCCGCGGCCCTACTCCTGAGCGCTGCCGGCCTTTACATTATGGCTTTTCGCTACGAAGGGCAAAAAGCTACCCCTGCCATTCAGCAGGCCAATGCGCAGCAAAATGCCAGTGCTATCATTCCGGCCGTGAAGAAAGCCGAAAATCGCTACTATACGGTAGATCTATACGCCAACCCGCTCCGCTATTATAGCAGCCTGGGCTACCTCGCAAAAGGCCAAAGCCAAAAAGCTTATCAGGAGCTCCTCGCTGCCCGCCGGGCCGCCCCCTACAATATTTTGGTGCATTACAACCTGGCCAATTACTATGCGGGGCAAAACCAGGAAAAAAAGGCGCTTCTACAACTGGATACGGCCCTCCAGATGGCCCCCAAATTTGAGCGAGCCCGGCGCCTGAAGTCCAAAATTCACTTGGGTAAGCAAGGTTTTGTGCAAGCCCTGGAAACCCTTAACCTGCACAATCCATACAGCCAAAACCGGGAATACCTCCAGCTCATGGCCAATGCCCTGCGGGGGAGTCTCGCCGGGCATCCCCAGCACGGCCGCTTTAATCGTCTAATGAACTACCTACAAAAACGCCGTAGCAAGCTTCAGCAGCCCATGGACTATATCCGGGCCTACCGCTCCTACCGGCGCCAAATGAATGGAACTTAATAACTGGCTACGGCTCCCTAAGAAATTTACTTAGGAAAGGCCCGGCTAAGGGCGGGGACGGGCCGAAACATCCTCCGGAAGAGCTTCTTGCAAGTGCACCACTTGCCCTTTTTGATCCTGTAATAAACCCCGCAGCTCCGGCTCGCTCAAAGGCTGGCCCCGCTTAGCCGTACCCGCTTCCATGATATACACCCGGTAGCGAATCTCACTGCTGGGCGGGGTGGTTTGTAAATCGGAATCTTTTATTACAAACCCCAGGTAACCTACGCCATAATACATGCTAAACTCCCGGGTATAGTTGCCATAATTAATGGTGTTGGGCAGGGTGTAGGCGGTACCCTGATCGATGAGGTAGCCCATCACTACCGCGTTATCAAAAACGTATTGGTCGATCTCGGGGGCATTAAATTCAACGTAGTATTGAAAGTCGGCATCCCCTTGATTGCCCAGGGCCAGCCAGTCATTAGGCGTAGCCGTAACATTGATGACGGTAAAATCAGTTCCGGGGCCAGCGGGTCCCCGGGGGCCTCGCGGGCCGGGCGGGCCCTGGTTTTCTACGGTACAGCCCGCGAGCAAACCGAGGCCGAGAAGGGCAAAAATGGAAAGTAATCTTTTCATAAGAGCATAAATTAAGTGAACTTTCACTTTATAAAATACCGTGCCAGGATAGGGTAGGAATATATTTTTTGGGGGGGGATTTCCTTTGGCCGGCAGGCCTACGCCAAGCCCTAAAG
>CAJXMS010000084.1 GCA_913056475.1 uncultured Bacteroidota bacterium | reverse complement strand
CAGGCCGGCCGGCTTTATTTTCAGCCGGCGGTATGCGATGATTCGCTGGTGGAGGGTTTTGAAGGGCGGCGCCGGTATGAATTTAAGCTAAGCCGGCGCGATACCATTGTCTCCCGTCCGCCCCAGGTGAGCACCCGGGAGGTGCTTATCCGGCATGCTGGTGGGGATTATCCCCTCACCGTGCGCCTGCTCAATCTCCTTCCACGCCTGGAATGGCCACCCAAGGCGGATCATTTGACAGGGGACGCGGCCTGGAGGCGCAAATTCTTTTTGCCGAAGATCAGCAGGATTACCAGAATCTTTATACCGAGTTGATGGAGGCCAGTCCGTACGTAGAAACGCAGCTCTTACTGGATGTGATAAATATTGAGGATTATCCCGAGCTGGCTTTACGCAATATAATGGTGGCCAATCCCCATGCCTCGCGCGAAGGGGAAGTATGGGAAGCGCTTGTGAATCGTGAACCCATGCTAAGCCAGCAAACGCTGGATGACATACAGGACGAGCAGAAAACCATCACCACCCATTATGTGCTTAATATGCAAATAAGCCAGGCACAGCATGCTAGTGAATACGCCACTGTAAATCTCCTGCAGGTGTATGCCAATGACGCTTCAACCAATCAAATTTCCGCTATTCGCAATCACCTGAAAAACAGGGATGAACCCATCTTTCGCTATATGCTTATTGATAGCTATCTTGCCTCCGGAGATATAGCCCAGGCGCAAAATGAATTGGCCTTGATAGATTCAGAATGTGAAATGAGCGAAGACTCAGAACAGGAATTGACCGGCATGACCACCTGGTATGGCATAGTGGACGATAACCTGGAAAACCTACATGATTTGAGCAGTGCCGATATCACCGCGCTTACCACGCTTGCACAGGATCCCAATGACTATCGTCCCAGCGGACTGGCCAGGACTTTATTGAAACTGAACGATGCGCCGGTTGATTACACCGAACCCGTGTATTTTCCCGGGCAGGTCAACAACAAAAGGGCCAATCAGGTAGCTGAGCGACCCGAAAGTGTGCAGACTAAGTTTAGCCTAAGCCCTAATCCGGCGGGGGATAAGATTCGTCTTTCCTGGAGTAGTGAAGAACTGTATCCTGTAAAGGAAATGGAAGTGCAGATAACAGACATGCAGGGTAAGGTAGTGCTCCAGCAGCAGCTTAGTGATGTATCGCTGGAAATGACGCTTTTTAACTTGAATGGATTCATTAATGGCACCTATATTCTCGAGGTTCGTCATGAAGAAAATACCTTATACAGTGAAAAATTTATCGTTAAGAAATAAAATTGCCATAAAAAACCACCAGCCGCAATGGCTGGTGGTTTTTTTTACGGCCATTTGCCTGCTTGGGCCCAATGCCGGGCTTAAAGGGCAGTTTTTAGATACCATCTATGATTTAGCTCATAATGCAAGGTCTAGCTTTTCATTGTTAGCGTCGGGAAATATCATTTTTTCTGGAATGAATAATGATAATCCCAGTTTGTACCAATACGCAAAGTTGGATCAACAGGGTAAAGTGCTTGATAGTCTCAATTTGCAGTATAACCCTGATGATTATTTTCTTGCTAACTGTAAGAAAGGATTGGTCGTAAACCGCAATAAGATTTATAATTCCTATACCAATTTTCACAGCCGGGATTCGATATATGTGATCCTTTCTAAACTCAGCCTGTCACCGCTGGACACCCTGGAAACCAAGCTTTACTATGCAGACCGTTCCATCTATACCGCTACTCATTCCATCTCAATGACCTTAGACAGTGACTCTACATTTTTGTTGAGTGGGTATTTGGCACGTTGGGTGCAGCAACCGGATTCGGTGCTCAAATACGACCTCTTTCTGACCAGATTTGATACCGCCCTGAATGTGATCTGGGAAACCATCGTGCCGGGGGATAGCGTTTACGGGCGCAGGTACGGCCCTATAGGCACGGACATACTGTTGGACAGCTACGGGGGCATTCTGGTGACAGGAAATGAGTTTTTCTATCCTTTTTTGGAAATAGGTTTTGCCGCCCGCTTCGACCGGCAGGGCAATCACCTCTGGTACAAGGAGTACAATGGCAATATGGGCATGAGCGGTATGTACTGTGTAGATAATGGCGATGGCACCTACCAGTACGTACAGAATTGGTGGACCACCACAACCGGCGGGCAAAACGACTTGCACGTGGGGCGCATGGATACCATGGGCAATATCCTTACCAATCAACGTTTCGGCAAGGTCCAACGCACCCAGTTTGCGCAGGACTTAATTCGTACCCGGGACGGCAATTTTTATATTTCAGGCATTGGTTATTGGGGCAATTTCCACAGTTTTGGCTTTAAGTTTACCCCCCAGGGCGACAGCCTGTGGTACCGCACCTATCACCATGATGATAGCCTGGATTTGGCCTATGTGGAAAACTTTCAGGAGGATGCCGATAGCAACCTGGTGCACTTTGGCTACCACGGCGATAATGTAAACCCCCGCCCCGGCAATGGGATCTTTAGCTGGCTCTACCGCACCGATCAGCACGGCTGCATATTTGAAGATTGCCAACTAAGCCAGGAGGAACTAAAGGCGCTGCCCAGGCTGGGTCTGTACCCCAATCCCGCGCCGGGCGGCCGGTTTTTTGTAGAACGCCCCGCGAATGGGAGGCCTGCCATGCTGGAAATATATAATGCCAGTGGTGCCTTACTGGAAAGCCATAATTTAGAGCCTTCCCGGAGCCGGTACCGCATCCATTCCGCCTTATCGCCCGGGAGCTACCTCTGTCTGCTCAGGACCAAAACCGGCAAGGAACTGGGGATAGCGCGGGTTATGATTGAGCAGTAGTGGAGGAGATTTTATAGTTATGAAAACCTGTCCAAAGGTATTGGATCATCTCATGGAAGCGGCGGTAGCGCAAGGGTTTATTGACGGGTCTAACGGACCTGCTTTGCAATACGGGGCCCGGCTCAGCCTGGGCTTGGCGCTTTAATGGTTTTCGGGGGCTTGCGCGGGAGAGGCGTAATACAGCATAGCTGCCGGAAAGGCACGCGGCATAGCCCTATGCTAGCCGAGGCGCGGATAGGGCAGCCCGGTGGGCTTCAATCCACAGGGGCTTTCACGTCTGCATCCGGGGGTCGGGATTTATTGCGCGCACCGCCTCGATTTTTAACTCACCGGCCCGGGGGTGGCGGGGATTGATCAGGTAATTGTGCTCCACGGGAAGCACGGCCGAGGGTACTTTCCAGATCAGTTGCGCTCCTTTTTGTAGCCAGTTCTGGCCCAGGGCCGTAAGTTCCGCTGGAGCCGGATGGCTACGCCAGGCTTTGGGGAGTTGCTCCGTATCCGGACCCGCCACCTCCTCCGCTTTTAGGGGCAAATCCAAAGTGACCAGGCTTAGCACAGGGGGCAACAGCCGCTGGGGGGTGTTGACCAGCACCTCCAGCAGGGCCAGCGAGGGGTTGGCGGCCGCATACAGAGCAGGCGTCCCTACGGCATTCCAGCGCCCGCCGTAAAGCTCCGCGCCTCGACCGGAAAGGTCTCGCGCCCGTTGGGGCGCAGAGAAACGGTATACCTTCACGACACCAGGCCCCATTCCAGGCGGCCCAGCACTTGCTCCACAAGCTGCATGCCCGCAAAGGTATCCAGCAAGGTGATAGGCGCCTCCCCGCCCAGGGCGGTATTGGGAGTGCGCAGCCAGGCGCTCACTTCCGGAGGGCCGCCCAGTACCGAACCCATCTGGTAGATATCATGAAGGCGCAGCAGCCGCTCGCTTACCGCCGCTGGCAGGGCTTTTTGAGTGGGATAGCGCAGCAGGCTGCGCTCCGATACGCCCAGGGCCTGCGCCAGCTCCGTGCGCTGCAGGCCCGTATGCGCCTGGAAGTGCTGGATACATTCGGGCGGGAGCCCGGTGCGCACCAGGGCTATCCGGCTGGATGCTTGAGCGGGATAGGCTGCGGGGGCTTCTTTAGTGGTGTACCCGGAAAGCGCTGAGGAACGGCTTTCTTCAGGCTTCTGGAGCAAGGGATATGGACTTAAATTCATCTTACCAGACATTTGCCCACGAATGTATGAAATTTGTCGTAATCTCCCCAATGAAACCTTCTTTTCCCGGGTCTAGCCACCATGCTATGCCTGATTTGCCGCTAAGCGGGGGCGTCTATAAGCATCGAGGCAGGGAAACGAAAACCTGGTCCACCAGCACTGATCAGCGTCCCCTCGTGCTTAATTCATTTCGGCCGGCGATTCTGCTCTGGCTTCCGTTTTGGCCGGGTCCAGCGGCTTGAGCCATTCCAGGGCCTGGTGGACGCCCTCTACTTCCGGATAGGAGAGGTAGAGTTTGTCATTGCGCTCCTTCATCTGGGCCTGGCGGTGGGTTTTTAGGTATTCCAGCACGCGGCCAAACTGGGCGCTTTGGAAATAATCGCTTTCCTGATCGGCCGGGAAATAGGCCAGCAAGCGGCCTTGTTTCAGCACGATCTTTTCCAGGCCTATCCGCTGGCCCAGTTGGCGCAGCCGCACCGAGTCCAGCAGCTCCTGCACCGCCTCCGGTAGGGGACCAAAGCGGTCTTCCAGCTCCCGGGCCAGCTCCTGGAGCTCGCTTTCTTCCGCGGCCTTATCCAGGCGCTGGTAAAGGCGGAGCCTTTCCTCCACCTTGTTCACGTAGGAGTCGGGGATCAAAATTTCCAGGTCGGTGTCCAGGAGCGTTTCGCTTACGAAAGGTTTGTTTTCCTGGTCTTCCGCGTAGAGCTCTTTGAATTCCCCCGCTTTGAGCTCTTCGATGGCTTCCGCCAGCACCTTTTGGAAAGCGTCAAAACCGATGTCGGCTATGAAGCCGCTCTGCTCGGCCCCCAGCAGGTCGCCCGCGCCGCGAATTTCCAGATCGCGCATAGCGATGTGGAAGCCACTGCCCAGGTCGCTGAATTGCTCGATGGCCGTAAGCCGTTTCCGTGCCTCGTCTGTAAGCGTGGAGAGGGGCGGCGCTACCAGCTTACAAAAAGCCTTTTTATTGCTCCTTCCCACCCGGCCGCGCATCTGGTGCAGGTCGCTCAG
Organism: uncultured Bacteroidota bacterium; assembly: GCA_913056475.1. GTDB lineage: Bacteria > Bacteroidota > Bacteroidia > Flavobacteriales > Schleiferiaceae > CAJXMS01. Next base: position 3,403 of record CAJXMS010000084.1, on the reverse strand, counting down.
GCCCACGTGGTGGGCATTGTTGATCAGGATGGTATTGGCATTGGGCACGTCCAGGCCATTTTCGATGATGGAGGTGGCCAGCAGCACGTCAAATTCGCCGTTGATAAAGTCCAGCATCAGCCCTTCCAGCTTTTTGCCATCCATTTGGCCGTGGCCTATCCCTATTTTGGCGTCCGGCACCAGGCGGCTTATCATACCCCCTACTTCCTGGATATTTTCTACCCGGTTGTGCACAAAAAATACCTGTCCGCCCCGGCTCATTTCGTAGAGGATGCTGTCGCGGATCACCTCTTCGGTGAAGGGTACCACCTGCGTTTCGATGGGGTGGCGGTTGGGGGGCGGGGTGGTCATCACGCTCAGGTCACGCGCCTGCATGAGCGAGAACTGCAGGGTACGCGGAATGGGCGTGGCGGTGAGGGTAAGGGTGTCCACGTTCACCTTCAGGTTTTTGAGCTTTTCCTTTACCCCTACGCCAAATTTTTGTTCTTCGTCTACAATGAGCAGGCCCAGGTCTTTGAACTTGATGTCTTTCCCCACCAGCCGGTGGGTACCTATGATGATGTCCAGGGGGCCTTCGGCCAAATGTGATAGCGTATCCCGCTGCTGTTTCGCCGTTTTGAAGCGGTTGATGTAATCGATAGACACCGGAAAATCGGCCAGGCGCTCGCTAAAGGTTTTGTAGTGCTGAAAAGCCAGGATGGTGGTAGGCACCAGCACCGCCACTTGCTTGCCTTCGTTTACCGCTTTGAAGGCCGCCCGGATGGCGATCTCGGTTTTGCCAAAGCCCACGTCCCCGCACACCAGGCGGTCCATGGGCATGGGCGCTTCCATATCCGCTTTTACTGCGGCGGTAGCGGCTTCCTGATCGGGCGTATCTTCATAAAGGAAGGAGGCTTCCAACTCGTGTTGCAGGTAGCTGTCCGGCGAAAATTCCGTTCCCCGGCTGGCCTTGCGTTTGGCGTAGAGCTTGATCAGGTCAAAGGCCACTTCTTTCACCCGCTTTTTGGCTTTGGCTTTGGTTTTTTGCCAGGCCCCGGAGCCCAGCTTGTGGGTAGTGGGGAGGGTGCCTTCCTTGCCGTTGTAGCGGGTGATTTTGTGGAGGGAGTGGATGCTGAGGTAGAGCACGTCGCCCCCGTGGTAGATCAGCTTGATGGCCTCTTGGGTTTGGCCATTGTTTTCGATCTTTTGGAGCCCGCCAAACTCGGCGATGCCGTGATCGATGTGCGTCACGTAGTCGCCTACCTGCAGGCTGGTAAGCTCTTGGAGGGTCACGGCTTGCTTTTTGGCGTAGCCACTCTTCAACTTGAATTTTTGGTAGCGTTCGAAGATCTGGTGGTCGGTGTACACCACGCTTTTTCCTTCGGGATCCGCGAAGCCTTCGTGGAGGGTACTTACCACCGGCTGAAAGCTTACCTCGCTGCCCTGGTCTTCGAAGATGGCGTGGAAGCGTTCTACCTGTTTGGGATTGATGCAGAGCAGGTAATTTTCCCAGCCCGCTGCGGTGTTTTCCTGAAAGTGTTCTGCCAGTAGCTTGAATTTTTTATTGAAGCTGGGCTGCGGTTTGGTGCCAAAGTGCCAGACCTTATCACCAGCCAGGCGGGGGTCGCCGCCCCATTCTACCGTGGCCAGGCTCTCCAGCTTTTCTTCCAGGGCTGCTCCGCTGACGAAGAGCTCGGCCGGCGCGCTTTGCGAGATTTCGCCACGGAGTTCCGCGTAGGCATTTTCGGCTTTGGCAAATAGCTCGTCCAGTCGTTTGGCCGTGAGGGGCAGGCTTTTGATCCACACCAGGGTACGGGCGCCCACGTAGTCCAGGAAGGGTTCTCGCTTTTCCAGGAGCGTTTTGTCTTCCACGTTGGGGATGAGGCTCAGTTTTTTCTTTTCCTCCTGGCTCAGTTGGGTTTCGATATCAAAGCTGCGGATGCTGTCCACCTCATCGCCAAAAAACTCGATCCGGAAGGGGTCGTCGTGGGCAAAGGAGAAGACATCCACGATGCCTCCCCGCACGGAAAACTGGCCCGGCTCGGCCACGAAATCTACCCGTTCGAAGTGGTATTCAAAGAGGGTTTCGTTCAGGAAATCCAGGCTCAGGGTATCGCCCTGGCGGAGGGTAAAGGTGTTGCTGTTGAGTTGCTTACGGGTGATGACCTGCTCAAAGAGCGCGTCGGGATAGCTTACTACCACGGCCGGTTTGCGGCGGCTGCTGAGGCGGTTGAGCACCTCCGCGCGCATGAGCACGTTGGCATTATCGGTTTCCTCTACCTGGTAGGGCCGCCGGTAAGAGCCCGGGTAAAAGAGCACCCGTTCGCCGCCCAGGAGGAGCTCCAGGTCGTTGAGCAGGTAAGCCGCCTCTTCTTTATCATTGGCCACGATCAGTTGCGTACGCTCACTGGCTTCCAGGGTGGCGGCCATGAGCAGGGCCGTAAAGGAACCGGAAAGGCCTTTGGCCTGGAGGTGTTGGATCGTCTCGGGCCCCAGGTATTTCCCGATGGCCTGTAGGCGGTCTTCCTGGAGGTAATCCCGCAGCACCGCGGGGCATTCTTTCTGCATTGCTACCTACGCTTTTGGCCCCGCACTGCCACGTAGGGCAGGGGGGCATATCCGTTTTTAGCCAGGGCGAATCGCCCTGAAATTTTAAAAGTCCTGCAAAGGTAGGGCAGCTAAGGGCATTTTGTTCACCGCCTGCGGGAAGGCAGGCCACACCGTCGCGTGCCAAACAGGGGGCTCAGGGCTTATGGAATGGTAAACCGTCCCTGGCGTTCCCGAACCCGCACCAAATACAATCCCGCCGGAAGCTGCCGGACCGAAAGGGTCACCTTACCGCCGGTCATGGGCACTTTTGCGATGAGCCGGCCCTGCACGCTGTATATCCGGACGGTGGCGGGCGCCGGGTTAGGTGATTGAATGGTAACGGCTTCCCGGGCGGGATTGGGGTAGATTTCCAGGCCGGCGGGGGGCAGGCCAAATTCCGGCTTGCTTATGCCGCGCACGGTTAGGGTGTCGCTTTGGCTGCGCTGGGCGTTATTGCAATCGTCTTCTACGGTGAGGGTTACGGTGTAAAGACTATCGGCCGTGTAGCTGTGCATGGCTTCCGGACGGGAGGTGGTATCCCCTTGGCCATCGCCAAAGTCCCAGATATAACGGCTGGCTCCCGAGTCCAGGGCGGTAAAGCGGTAAGTAATGGCGTTAATCACGGCTGTATCCAGGCGGGTCTGGAAACCAGCGGAAGCGGTATCAAACAGGCAGGAGTCCGTAATAAGGATATCGTCCAGGGCCATTTCGGAATAAACACTGGTGGTTCGCACCCCCGTAAAAATGACTCGAAAGCTTCCTTTAATTTGAAAACTATCCAGGGCAATGACCGCCTTTTTCCAGGGAGAATAATCATGGGGCTGCTGCTGTCCTT
>CAJXMS010000083.1 GCA_913056475.1 uncultured Bacteroidota bacterium | reverse complement strand
GCCCTCGCCGGCGCCAATGCCAGCGGTTTTCAAATTGACCTGGACTTTGGCCTGTATTATCAAAGCGATCGCATCTGGGCGGGGATATCTTCCAGCCGCATGCTGGAATCCTCCCTGCAGGTAGATAACTTCCCCACGGGCGATAAAACGGCCTTTTTCCGCAATAGCCGCCACTATTTCGTTATGGGAGGCTATAACTGGGCTATACCGGGCTCCAACTGGGAACTACGCCCCAGCGCGCTGGTCAAGTTAAGCCAGGGAGGCCCTCCTACCTACGAGGTGAATGCCAGCGGCGTTTACAATAAACAGATCTGGGGCGGCGTTACTTACAGACTAGAAGACGCCGTAGCCGCTATGGTGGGATATCAATTCACCCCCTCCTTTCGCGCTGGCTATTCTTACGATGTAGCTACCGCCCAATTGTCCGGCTCTGCCGGCGGAAGCCACGAAATCATGGTGCAGTACTGTTTTAAAATAGAAATTCCCCCCAGAATACCGGGACGTTACAATAATGTAAGATTTTTGTAATATAGCACCCCTCATTTTACGGGTGACTAACCGCAAAATGCATTTCCTTATGAATCGCGTGATGAAGAGACTTTTTCCAATCCTGATGAGCGGCTTGTTTTTAGCAAGTTGCAGCTCGAATGACCATGGCGAACTGGTGGGTGTCGATAATCGGCCCGACTGGTTTCCTTCTAAACCCTACGGAATGGTTTACATCCCCCAGGGTTCCTATAATATGGGCAACTCCGATCAAGATGTGCCTTACGCCCTGGTGTCGCCCATAAAAACCGTTTCGGTACCTTCCTTTTGGATGGACCAAACCGAAATAACCAATAATGAGTACCGCCAATTCGTCAATTGGGTTCGGGACAGCATCGCGCGCACCCGTTTGGCCGACGGGGGCCTGGTGCCGGGCTACGAGTTTATCGATCCCGCCACGGCCGAGGACCCTACTTTCTACCAGGAGTACAAAACCCTCAATTACCCGGATAGTATGCAGCGCCGGATCAATTGGGAGCCCGCCCTGATCTGGGATGAGCGCGAATATCCTTCTTCAGAGTACACCAATATCATCGAAACTATGTATCTCCCTCCTGAAGAACGCTTCATGGGCGATAAGATGATAGATGCCCGCCAGCTCAACTACTCCTACTACTGGATAGACAAGCAAAAAGCCGCTAAGAAAAGTAACCGGGTTCAGTACGACTACAACGATGCCGATCAGGATGGCGAATACTTTTCCTATCGGGATTACATCAAAAGCAATAAGCAAAATTCAGATCGGAGCTCCTTCTTTAAGAGCAATAAAATCAATGTTTACCCCGACACATTGGTCTGGATAGCCGATTTTGCTTACAGCTATAATGAGCCCATGCACGACCGCTACTTTTGGCACCCCGCCTTTGACGACTATCCCGTAGTAGGTGTAAACTGGTACCAAGCCAGGGCTTTTTGTAACTGGCGTACCAAGTATCGTAACGATTACCTGGGCTCTATCAATGCCTACAAAGAACAGGAGTTCCGCCTCCCTACAGAAGCCGAATGGGAATATGCGGCCCGCGGCGGTAAAGAACTTTCCACCTACCCCTGGGGTGGCCCCTACGCGCTGAATAGCAGTGGTTGTTACCTGGCCAACTTTAAACCACAACGGGGTTCTTTCGATATAGACGGCGGTATTTATCCCGTGGAGGTAACCTCCTACTCGCCCAACGACTTTGACCTGTACAATATGGCTGGTAACGTGGCCGAGTGGACCAGCACGGCTTACGAAGCGGCCAGCTATTACTACGTAAGTGATTTAAGTCCTAATTTCCAGTACAATGCCAATGATAACGACCATCCCACCCTGGCGCGTAAAGTAACCCGTGGTGGCAGCTGGAAAGACATTGCCTATTACCTGCAAACCAGTGCAAGAAATTATGAGTACGCGGACACGGCCAAGTCATACGTAGGCTTCCGTACCGTGCAAAGCTTTATGGGTAGGGATATAAGCGATTTTTAGACCGCCCTCTTAACGATTAATTAAAAACCCCTCAGTAAAACCTCAAATTAGAAGACATGGCGTTAATTGATGTAAATAGCAAGCGTTTTAAAAATTTCATGGCCAAGTTATACGGTATCGGCGCTGCCGTGGTAATCCTCGGTGCCATGTTTAAAATCCTTCACCTCAAAGGAGCCGATATCATGCTGGTGGTAGGGCTTACCACCGAATCCGTCATCTTTCTTTTCTCTGCTTTTGAAAAGCCCGGCGAAGAATACGACTGGACATTGGTTTATCCCGAACTGGCAGGTATGGACGCTGATGATGAAGACGCCGGACCCTCCACGCAGGGCCGTAATCAAATTTCCGCCTCCCAAGAACTCGATAAAATGATGGAAGAGGCCAAAATTGATGGCGAGCTTATCGAAAGTTTGGGCAGTGGGCTGCGTAAGTTCGGTACAGCAGCCGAAAAACTTAATGAAACGACCGAGGCCGCTGAAGCGACCAAAGACTATGAGCAGCAGCTCTCTCTGGCCTCTAAAAATATGGAGTCCTTAAATGCCCTTTACGCGGTTCAGCTAGAAAGCTCTGCGAATCACATGGAGACGCAAAATAACCTGATGGAAAAGCTGAATAGCAGTATGGAAAGCTCCGATAAGTTGGCCACCGAAGTGAACTCCCTCACGGATAATATCAGCCAGCTCAATAACGTCTACGGTGGCATGCTTTCCGCCATGAATCCCAATCGCAACAGCTAGGATCACCCCGTTTTAGTGATTGACAACCGAACTTTACTAAAGTTAAAAATACCTTTCGTTAATGGCATCAGGAAAACTCTCCCCCCGGCAGAAAATGATCAACATGATGTACCTCGTGTTGACCGCCATGCTGGCGCTCAATGTTTCCCGGGATATCCTCAAAGCACTCACCCGCCTCAATGATAGCCTGGAGACCACCGTGGCTACCGTTGAGAGCAAAAACCAAGAGATTTACAGTGACTTTGCCGCTGCCGCCGCTGACAATCCCGAGAAGGCCCAAAAGTGGAAAAACAAGGCAGACGAGATTAAGCAAGAGTCGCAAGAGCTCTATGCCTATATCGAGAATATGAAAAAAGAGCTGGTGAAAATAAGTGGAGGTCGTGATGAAAACGGCGCTCCCAAACGGCTCAGCGCTCTCGAAGACCCCGCCAACTATCTCTTAAATCAGGGGAACGGCGAAAAATTACAGCAGAAGTTAGAAGCTTATGAAAGCAGCCTCATCTCCACCCTGGGAGATGATGCGCCCCAGCTTCAAAAAAATCTGAAAAAAACTTTCGACACTTCCCCCCAGAAGGTGGGCGATAAAAAGCTCCCCTGGCCCAACGCCAGTTTTGAGCACTTCCCCCTGGGCGCTATCCTCCCCTTCCTCTCCGACTTACAGGCTAAGGTTCGTAATAGTGAGTCAGACGTTATCTCCCAGCTCCGGAGTAACATCGGTAAATCCGATCTTAAGTTTACCGACATCCAGGTAATTGTGGACGAGGAGAAAAAATACGTCACCAAGGGAGAGACCTACCGGGCCAAGGTCTTCCTGGGCGCTTACGACAAAACCCAAAAGCCCAAGATCACCATCAACGGCAAACAGCTTCCCGAGTCCAAAATTCAAAACGGACAAGGTATCGTCGAGATTCCCGCCAATAGTATTGGACAAGTGGAATGGGGCGGCAAAATTGCCATTGAACAACTGGGACGCAGTGAGCCCCTGGTAAGAGAAATCGAGCCGCAAACCTTTACCGTTGCCCCACAAACGGTGGTGGTATCCCCTACCAAGATGAATGTGCTATACCGAGGCGTGAAAAACCCCCTCGAAATTGGTGTCCCTGGCGTAGCTCCGGATAAAATCAAGGCCAGTGGGCCCGGCTTATCCGGAAGTGAAGGGGCCTACGTGGCCGACGTAACCGACATCCGTGGGAAAGAAGTGACCATCAACGTTTCTGTGCTGGAAGAAACCAAAGATGGCAAAACCGAGACCCGTCCCGCTGGCAGTAAAAAGTTCCGCATCAAGGGATTGCCCCCGGCCGTAGGTACCATCTACACCCGTTCCACCGGAGAATTCTCCAAAGGGGCCATAAGCAAGGCTAAAGTAGAAGCCGAGTTTAAAGATTTTCCTTTTGACTTACCTTTAAAGGTAACAGGCTTTGAAGTAGCTATTCCGGGGTACCCCCCCGAGCGGGTCAACGGCAGCCGGATGCCCTCCAATGTGAAACAGCGCATCCAGAGCCTCGATCCCGGAACCACCATCTCTATCCGTAACATTAAAGCGCGCGCAATAGAAAGCGGTGCCCGCGTTACAGAAGTAGGAAACATCTCCGTAGATGTAAACTAAGCATTAAATGCCCGCCTTATGAAAAATTTTGTTGCCTCCATAGCCGCTGTAGCCCTCGTGGCGCTTGCTTTACCCAAGCAAGGTGCTGCTCAGGTTCTTACCCCCGCAGACAACGGCATTATCCCCGACCCTCCCAAGTCATACCACCACAACATGGTATTTCCCTACCCGCACCTGCGGGAGGCAGACCTAATGTGGAGTACCCGTCATTGGGAACGCATTAACGTAAAGCACAAGGCCAACTTTCACCTCTATTATCCTATCCAGGCCTATCCGGGTCGTAAAAGCCTTTACGACGTGTTGGTAGACGGTATCCTGGAAGAAAATACCATCGTGGAAGTTTTTGCCAATGACAACTTCGAGATCCCGCTTACCCCCGATCAGGTCTATAATTATGTAAACATGATCGATACGATCCGGGACCCGGATGACCCTACCCAAATTGTGCTTATCGACACCATCAGTATCACCTCCAAGGATGTGATCGCCTGGGAAATTAAGTCAGATTGGTTCTTTGATAAGCAACGTGGCGAGATGAAAAACCGGATTATCGGCCTCTCCCCGGTCGTTCGTAACCCCTCTACCGAAGAGAAGTATAATCTCTTTTGGGTATGGTTTCCCGATGCCCGGTATGCTCTGGCTACCCACCAAGCCTACAACACCAAAAATCGCTCTATGCGCCTTACCTACGATCAGGTATTTCACCTGCGCTACTTTGACAGTGTGATTTTTAAGGAGGATAATGTGTACGACCGCAGTATCGAGGAGTATAAAAGAAACTCCAATCTGGATCAGCTTCTGGAGGCACAGCGTATCAAGAACAATCTGCGCAGCTTCGAAAGCGAGCTTTGGGAGTACTAAAGCCTTTCCAGCGAAGACAAACAATTTTAACGAGACCCTGTCAGAAACCCTGACAGGGTTTTTTTTGCACGGTACTTTTGTGCTGATTAATGAGCAACGAGCAGCCATTTTACACGATTGTTGGCCAAGGCCTGGCAGGTACCATCCTCTCTATGCGCATGGAAGAGCGGGGCATTCCCCATCAGGTTATTGATGATCCCAGCGTGTCGCAGTCTTCCCGCATTGCCGCCGGCCTGGCTAATCCCATCTTGCTCAAACGACTCAAATGGGTACGGCCCGCAGAACTCTTTTGGCCGGAGGCCCAGCCCTTTTATCTAAGCTGGGAGCGAAAGCTTCAGGCCCCCTTTACCCATCCCGTAAAGATGTGGCATTTGTTCCGCTCCGTAGGCGAAATCAATCGCTGGCAAGAAAAGGCCGAGAACCCCTTATTCAGCCCCTTTTTAGGTTCCGTGCTCCCCCCCAGCCCGCATGAGCGCCTGGAAGCGCCCCATGGCATCGGGGTTCTGGAGGAACTCTTTTGGCTAGATACCGCTTTGTTCCTGAAAGCCTACCGCAGCTATCTCCAAGAGAAGGGCGCTTATCATGCGGTACCGGCACAAGAAGTCCTGGAAAAACACATTTGGCCGCTGAGGCCGCCGGAAGCGCCGCTGGTGCTGTGCAATGGCCACCTGGCGCGTCAAACTCATCCTACGCTCGCAAAAGCCTTTACCCCTACGCGCGGAGAAGTGCTCCTGCTGGAGGCACCCGCAATGCCCGCCGATATAGCGCTGCACGCCCGCATCTTTGCCCTGCCCCTGGGCCGAAAACGCTTTAAGCTGGGCGCCAGCTATGCGCATGATGACCTCCGGGATAGCCCCAGCGCTGCAGGGCGGGAGTGGCTGCTAAATCAATGGGAAAACATGTACAACGGGCCCTACGAGGTCACGGATCACCTCGCCGGCGTGCGCCCCAATGTGGCCGATCGCCAGCCTCTGCTGGGTAAATGGCAGCCCCGCAAATACCTTTTCAACGGGCTGGGGTCGCGGGGGGTGCTCATGGGGCCCCTGCTGGCCGGCCACCTCCTGGCCCACCTGGAAGACGGAGCGCCGCTGGCTGCGGAATGGGATATAGATCGCTTTATTTCAAATTAGGCCCCCTCCGTTCTGGATGATATTTGACAAAAAGATTGAGCCAGGTAACCCGGGATATCCGCAAGATAATGGGCGCCATGAGCAAGACCACCGCCCCCAGCGCGATGACAATGTCCCATATCCCGGGTTCGTAAATCCAGTTCATGATGATGTAGGTGGCCACAAATAAGGCTACCGAGTAGCCGTAGCTTACGTACATGGAACCGTAAAAAAAGCTGGGCTCAATCTCGTAGCGAAGGCCGCAGTGGGGACAGTGCTCGTGCATGGCAAAGAGCCGCCCCAAATTATAGGGATTTCGAGACTTGAATACCCGCCCCTTGTGGCAGCGGGGACAACGACCGTGGATAATGCTGTAAACTTTGGACCCGGGAGATAGTAGCTTCATAAGTGATACCTTACTTTTGCGCCCCTCATGGTGGGCATCAATAAAATCAACGTTCAGTATAACGACCGCAAGCTGTTCCGGGATGTTTCTTTTCAGGTAAAACCCGGGGAAAAACTGGGCCTGGTGGGCAGTAACGGGGCAGGCAAATCTACATTACTGAAAATAATTGTGGGTGAGGTAAGTCCCCATTCGGGAAACATCAGCACCCCCAAGGATTTTAGCATGGGCTACCTCCCCCAGGAGTTGCCGCTCCACGATGGCCGCACCGTGTGGGAAGAAGCCGAAACGGCCCTGGCCAGCATACAGGAAACGCAGCGCAAACTGGACGCCATCAATACGCAGCTGGCGGAAAGAGAGGATTATGAAAGCGATGGCTACCTACAGCTTATAGAGGAGCTCAATCATTACACGGAGCGCTTCAATATGATGGGGGGCTACACCTACCACGCCCGTCTGGAACGTATCCTCCAGGGCCTGGGCTTCCGGCCTGCTGATTTTGAACGACAAACCACCGAATTTAGCGGTGGCTGGCGCATGCGGATCGAACTGGCCAAGCTCCTCCTCGCTCAGCACGACCTGCTCCTTCTGGACGAGCCCACCAACCACCTCGATATAGAATCCATCCTCTGGCTGGAAACCTTTCTGGAGGAGTACGAAGGTGGTATCGTAATGGTAAGCCACGACCGAACCTTCCTGGACCATATTACCAACCGCACGGTAGAGATTGTAAACGGTACCATCTACGACTATCCGGTGCCCTACAGCAAATTTGTAGCCCTGCGGGAAGAACGTCGCCAGCTCCAAAAGCAGGAACAGAAAAACCAGGAAAAAGAGATCAAACACACCGAGCAGCTCATCGAAAAATTCCGCTATAAGGCCAATAAAGCCTCCTTTGCCCAGAGCTTGATCAAAAAGCTGGACAAAATGGAACGCATTGAGATAGATGATGAGGATAGCAAGGTGATGCATTTCCAATTTCCCCCCGCACCCCGTTCCGGCAAAGTGGTGGTAAAAGGCGAAGACCTCAGCAAGCGTTACGGAGACAAAACGGTTTTCCAGGGGGCCCACCTCGAGATCAACCGCCAGGAAAACGTAGCCTTCGTAGGCCAAAACGGCCAGGGTAAGTCCACCTTAGTGAAGATCATTACCCAGGCCCTACCCCACGGCGGACACCTTACGCTGGGCCATAACGTCCAGATAGGCTACTACGCTCAGGAACAGGCCAAAACCCTGGACGGCAGCAAAACCCTCCTGGAAACCATCGAGGAGGCCGCCCCAGAAGATCAGCGCAAACGCGCCCGCGATTACCTCGGCTCTTTCCTCTTCAGCGGAGAAGACGTAGAAAAGAAGGTAAGCGTACTATCCGGCGGCGAAAAAGGCCGGCTGGCCCTCTGCAAGCTGCTCCTACATCCCTGCAACCTACTGGTGATGGACGAGCCCACCAATCACCTGGATATGAAAAGCAAAGACATGCTCAAACAGGCCCTGGAGCAGTACGATGGCACCCTGATCCTCGTATCTCACGACCGCCACTTCCTGGAAGGCCTGGCTCAGAAAATCTATGAATTTCGCGAGGGCCGGGTTCGCGAGTTCCTGGGCAGCATAGAAGAATACCTGCAACGGCGGCAGTTTGACGATTTCCGGCAAGTGGAGCAACAGGCCACCCCAGGCAAAAAATCAAAATCCAAAGCCCCCTCCACCAAAGCCCCGGCCCAGCCCATGGACCGCC
>CAJXMS010000082.1 GCA_913056475.1 uncultured Bacteroidota bacterium | reverse complement strand
CGGCAGGAGTACGTGTTTTCGCTGCAGGATATCCTGAGCATGGAGCAAATCGCCCGGCTCGTGATTTTCGAACACCGCTTCGCCGAGGAGGTGCGCCGCATCATCGACTGGTTCGGGGCCAAGCGCGGCATGGCGTTCGAGGTCTCCGAAGACCTCGTGGGCGGTGCCGCCTACGATGCCCATGGCTGGCATCCCGACCCCTACGTGGCCCGGGAATATTACGCCCCCTTTGGCAGCTTTGACGTGTCTATCACCCTGGACAGCAAACAACGCCTGGGCGGCACCGGCTTGCTGCAAAACCCCGAAAAATACTGGCAGCGCGCGGAAGAGATCAGCGATGATCTATACCGCTATGCTTACCGGGAAAGCGATCAGGAAAAGCGTACCTGGCGTTTTGTGGCGGAGAATGTGCACACCTTTGCCTGGGGCGCGGACCCCAATTATGTGCACACCCAGACCACCGGGCCCGATTCGCTAGCGCTTCATTTTTATTATTTGAAAAAATATGCAGATACCTGGCAGCAGCTGCCTAATTATACCCGGCGCTTCTTCGCCTATATGAATGAGCACTTTGGGCCCTATATCTACCCCCAGTTTTCGGTAATTCAGGGCGGCGACGGCGGCATGGAATATCCCATGTGTACCATGCTTAAGGGAACCGGAGAGCTGGAAGGCCTGGTGGGCGTTACCGCCCATGAGGGTGCGCACAGCTGGTTTTATGGCATGCTGGCCAGCAATGAAAATTCTTATCCCTGGATGGACGAAGGATTTACCAGCTACGCGGAAGAAGAAGTGCTCAACTCCTTTCGCGATACGCCCCGGGTCAATGCGCACACCGGCGCCTACCGCAATCATCTGTACATGGCCCAAAAAAACAAAATGGTACCTATGAGCACGGGGGCAGACTTTTACGCGGAAAATCTTCGATACGGCATCAATGCTTATTCCCGGGGCGAATTGTTTTTAAACCAGCTCCGCCCCATCATGGGCGACTCCCTCCTGCAGGAAACCATGCTGCGCTACTATGATCGCTGGAAATTGCGCCACCCCGGTCCGCGCGACTTTATGCGGGTAGCCGAGGAGGTGAGCGGCCTGCACCTGGACTGGTACCGCCAGTTTTGGATTGAAACGACCCATCGCATCGATTATGGCATCGCGGAAGTAGAAGCGGCCGGTAAAGAAAACCTCACGAAGCTACGCCTGGAAAAACTCGAAGAGATGCCCATGCCGCTCCGCCTTACGGTACATACCCGGGCGGGTGATACCCACCAGTTTTACATTCCTACGCGAATGCAGATGGGCCTTCCCAGGGGATTAAAGGCTACCGCCCTGGCTGCCTGGCCCTGGACCCACCCGAAATACGAGGTAACGCTTCCTGTCCCGTTTAAAGAGGTGGATAAAATTTATCTGGACCGCCATGGTTTTATGGCCGATATAAACCGGGCCAATAATGTGTACCCCCGGGAAGAAAATCAGTAAAACGTAGCGCCCTGGCGCGCCATTCGCCGCAGCAGGGGAGAGCAGCGATAGCGATCTTCCCCGTATTCGGCCTGGAGGGCGTCCATACGGCGCACGCATTCTTCGGCGCCCCACTCATCGGCCCAGGCGAGCAGCCCCTTAGGGTAGTTGACGCCCTTGGTCATAGCGCGGTCGATGTCTTCCGTGCTGGCGATGTTAAGGAATCGAGCGTCCGCGGCTTCGTTGATAAGCATGATCACGATCCGCTCAAGTATTGTTTGACCCAGGGCTTGATCCTTTTGTGGCTCTGGGTTTTGAGGGTTTTCGCCGTACTGATAAAAGCCTTTACCGGATTTACGACCCAGCCAACCGGCTTCTACCAACCGCTTTTGGGTGAAATTGGGCCGGTAACGGGGATCGTAGTAAAAAGCTTTAAAGACCGTTTCGCTGACGGTGTAGTTTACATCGTGCCCGATGAAATCCATCAAAGTAAAGGGGCCCATGCGGAAGCCCCCCAGCTCAGTGATAGCCCAGTCGATGGTAGCGGGGCTGGCCACTCCTTCTTCGTAGAGGCGAACCGCCTCCCCGTAGAAGGGCCGCGCTACGCGATTGACGATAAAGCCGGGAGTATCTTGGGCTACAACGGTTACCTTGCCCCAATCATCAATTTGCTGGCGAGCTTGGGCCAGGGTCGCCTCGCTGGTAGCAATGCTGGGAATGACCTCTACCAGGGGCATGAGGGGAGCGGGGTTGAAAAAGTGGATCCCCACCACCCGTTCGGGGCGCTGGGTGGCCCCGGCAATGGAAGCGATGGATAAGGAGGACGTATTAGAGGCCAGGATAGCCTCCGGGGAGGCCAGCTGATCCAGCTGCTGGAAAATAGCGGTTTTTACTTCCAGGTTTTCCACCACCGCTTCAATAAAAAGGTCAGCCTCGCTGAGTTCGGTGAGCTCACCCACATAAGCGATACGCTGGAGGATTTTTTGGTCTTCCCCTTTCTCCAGGCGCCCTTTTTCCACCAGGCGAGCCAGTATTTTACGGTGATGCTTTTCGGCTTTTTCGAGCGCGTCGGGATATTGATCGTGAAGAAAAACGGAATGGCCGTTTTGCGCGGCTACTTGGGCAATGCCGGCGCCCATGGCCCCGGCTCCTATGATGGCTATGCTCTGCATGGGTTTTATTCTCCTTTAAATACAGGTTTACGTTTTTCCAGAAAAGCCTGGGTGCCTTCTGCGTAGTCGTCGCTCTGGCCACACTCGGTTTGGAAGTGATCCTCGCGGGCCAGCTGGCTTGGCAGGTCGTTCTGGGTGCTTTCGTTGAGCAGCTGCTTGGTGCGGGCCAGGGCCAGGGTGGGCATATGGCTGAGGCGCTGAGCCAGTTCTTGGGCTTCGGTGGGCAGTTCCTGATCGGGTACGGAGCGGTAGATCATTCCCATGCGCTCGGCTTCTGGCGCAGAAACCTTATCGCCCAGCATCATGAGGGCACTGGCCTTTTGCCAGCCGATGAGGCGGGGCAAAGTATAGGTGCCGCCACTATCGGGGATGAGGCCTATTTTAGAAAAAGCCTGGATGAAGGTGGCACTTTCGGCAGCCAGCACTACGTCGCCCGCCAGAGCAATATTGGCGCCGGCGCCGGCGGCTACGCCGTTTACGGCCATCACCACGGGCTTGGGCATATCGCGAAGCTGCTGGATAATGGGGTTGTAGTGTTCGGTCACGATTTTGGTCAATTCCGGCCCTTTGGGATCGGTGGCCTCGGCCAGGTCCTGGCCGGCGCTAAAGGCTTTGCCATCGCCCGTAATGAGCAAGCAACGAACCGTTTTGTCCTGGGCCGCTTCCCGCAGCACGCGCTGCAGTTCCAGGGCCATGGGCCGGATAAAGCTGTTGTACTTATCGGGCCGTTGGAGGGTGATGTGCAGTACTTTATCTGCAAACTGGGTGTGGACGTGTTGTGCCATGGTAGGGAGACTTCGTAAAGGAGTTTCAAAAGTAGGAACTCTCCGGGGTCTTCCGGGGTAATTTGATCAGGAATTCACTACCGGGGGGCGTCCCGTACCAAGGGCACCGGCCGCGTTAACTCATCCAAATGAAGCGTTAAAAGAAGCAAACAGGGCGCTCACACATTTGGCCGCCAGGCCTCCTATAGCTGTAATGAAAATGACTACTTTTGAGCGAATAAGTTAAATTCTTTGGTTATGCAATTTCTCAGACCTTTTAACCTACTGCTGGTGGCGGGCGGCCTGCTGGGGCTTAGCAGCTGTTCTACTTCTTCCTTCTACCCTTCGAGCAACAATTTTGCGCCTATGATCCAGGAAAAGGGGGAGGTAAAAGTGCAAGGAGGCCTAAGTATTTATGCCAATACCCTGGGGTACGATCTCAAGGCCGCCTATGGTATCACGGACCACCTGGAGGTGCTGGCCAGTACAAGCTCCCTAAGCCCTGCTCCGGAGGGACAAAATAATTGGAACCCCAATCCCACGCTACCGCCACAACCCAATGGTATGCGGGGCAACCAAACCGAACTGGGCCTGGGCTTTACGGCCCAAAACGATGTTTTAAGTTATGAGCTCACCGGGGGCTATGGCTTCCTGGGGGGGACTACTTATGGGAGCAATGATGAACTAAAGCACGACTTCCGGGCGGGACGCTTTTTTCTGCAGCCCGCCGCCGGATATCGGGGTGATTTTGCGGAGCTGATCTTTTCTATGCGCTTTAGCAGTATCCGATTTCCAGAGATCAGTACGGATACCCTGGTGGGAGGCGGTTCTAACCGAAATTTTGCCGGCTTCGATAATGTTCCCGCTGAAAACTCCCGCGGCTACCTCTTCCTGGAGCCCGCCGGCGCCTTACTGCTAGGGGGCAATCAACTCAAGTTTAAAATGCAAGTGGGCTTTGCCCTTCCCCTACAAAATGACCAGCTGGCCTTTAATTACGAGGGTAGCAACGTTCAGATAGGCGTGGTTTACAATTTTAGGCCCAGCACGGCTGAGGAAGGTTTCATAGGATTAGAGCCTTAGGGGAAAGGGGCCGTTTGATCAGGTGGGGAAACCCGAAAACACATAGAGCCCGTTAAACTACCTATTAAATTTTTATCTTTGTTTTAAGACGGAGAGGTTTTAACCTGCCCTCAAGTCTTGACAACCTTAATTTTAAATCTGCTTACCATGCGTTATCTCAATTCCCTTACCGTGTGGGGTATTCTCTTTTGCGGCCTACTTGGTCTAAGTGGCTGCGGCGAAACGGTCCCCTCAACCCAAATAACCACCTATGCGCCACCAGCCTCCAGTGCCCCGCTTTATCAGCAGGGCGACCGGGGTTATTTGCAATTACGATCCGACGCGGCTGGAGACGGAACGGACCTGTCCTTCCCCAATGTAAGCGCCTCTGGAGGCTGGCGTCTCGATACCCACTTACTGGCTATGGGCCGTTTTCAATGGGTGCCAGGCCAGGGAACTGGCTATTACCCCGCCATCCATGGCACGGCGGGTATGCTGGCGCTGGGCTTCTCCACTTACCAAAAAGTGCTGCCCCGCCGTCTTTTATTCGACCTTTACTTTGGTTTTGAAAGGGGAAGGCGTTTTAACCAGGAAAACTATCGCTATAATCAAAAGAATACCCAGATAAGTTATCGCTGGCGTACCCGCCGTTTTTTCCTTCAGGGGGTCTTTAGTTACCGGTCCAGCAAAGCCTTTACCTTTTTTCTAATCAGCGATATAAGCACTATGGCCGTGGCAAACTTTGAAGTAACCCGCCAAAGCCCCTCCAATAAGCTCCCCCGGGGACTTCCGCAAAATGGGAGAAACTACCTCCCCTTAGAACTCACCGCGGGCTTTGAAGTGGGAAAAGGCCCCCTACGCCTGCGCCTATCGGCCAGCTTCTCGGGCGATCTCCAGGATTTGGACAAATATGGGTATAATGATCCCCTTGTTTCCCTAATCGTCCCCAGAGAAACGCCTACCAATATCTTTTACGGCAGTATGGGCCTTAGTTATTACTTCCCCCAGAAAGCTCAATAAGCTGGTGAGATAAGGCTGACTTTATAAGCACTTAAAGTAATCAAAAGGCTCTCTACAATCCTGGCACTGATAGAGGGACTTACAGGCCGTGGAGCCAAACTGACTTACCATTTTTGTGTTACGGCTGTCGCAGTGGGGACAGGTAACTTTCTTTTCGGTACCAAAGAGGGTTTTTTTGTCGGCAGAAGAACCTTCTGGAGGAGCTATGCCGTATTCCTTCAACTTGCGCCGCCCTTCTGCGCTCATCCAGTCCGTTGTCCAGGGAGGCGAGAGGATGGTTTCTACCTGGACCTTTTCTACGCCCTCTGCCTCGAGCTTTTGGCGAATGTTTTGCTCAATTTCGTTCATGGCCGGACAGCCCGAGTAAGTGGGCGTAATTTTTACCGTGACGGCGCCCTCTTCTTTCACGAGCACTTCCCGGGCTATCCCCAGGTCTTGCACGGTAAGCACGGGGATTTCGGGGTCTTTCACCTCGGCCAGCCAGTCCCAAATTTGCGCTTCTGTAACAACCATGGTTTTTGATTAACGAGGGGCGAAAGCCCAGGGTTTAAGATTTTTAATGGGCTTCACCACTGCGCATCCGGGTACATGCGGGGTAGGTGCTGCATCTCCGCCAGCACGTAACCCAAGTATTCGGTATGCTCGCCCTGCTTACCACCGGACTGCATCCAGTCATCTTCCGGCTTCTGCAGGGTAGCCAGGTCGAGGATTTCGGCCACTTTATCGTCCCAGCGGGTCTTAAGCGCAGCCACGTCTACGCCTATGCCCTGCTCCACCATGCGGCGTTCCAGCTCATCCATGGTAAACATTTCGCCCGTCCACTCCCATAGATCGTTCAGGGACTTTTGGGCCTTTTGGTGGCTTTCTTCCGTACCATCTCCCAGGCGGATCACCCATTCCGCACTCCATTGGGCGTGGTAGGTTACTTCTTTAATCGCTTTTTGGGCGATGGATTGCAGCCTTTCATCGGCCGACTGCAGGAGCTCCGTATAAAAGAAGTAATTGAAGGTATCGAAGAGGAATTGCCGCACCACCGTATCGCCCCAGTGGCCATTTTCCAGTTCGAGCAGCAAGAGGTTGTGGTAATCAAATACATCCCGGAAAAAGGCCATCCCATCTTCCGTAGCTTCACCGCCTTTTAGCTCCGCCGCGTACTGCATCAACATACGCGCCTGCCCCAGTTGATCCAGCGCTATATTGGAAAGAGCAATGTCTTGTTCCAGTACGGGCCCATAGCCGCACCAGGCGCTCAATCGCTGCCCCAGGATGAGGGCATTGTCTCCCAGGCGCAGCACGTATTCCAGTTTATCATTTTCCACTTAAGAAGGGTTTTAGGGCGGCCTATCGGCCAAAAGTGATTCCGGAAGCCGATTTACATGTGGCCCACTTCGTCGGGTATCTCGTAGAAGGTAGGGTGGCGGTACACCTTGTCGTCCGCCGGAGTAAAGAGCGGTTCATTTTCATCTGGACGGCTGGCCGAAATGGCCTCTGAAGGCACCACCCAGAGGCTTACCCCTTCACTGCGGCGGGGATATACATCCCGCGCATTTTTCAGAGCCATTTCCGCATCCGGGGCGTGCAAACTGCCCACGTGTTTGTGGGCCAATCCGTTTCGAGATCGGATAAAAACCTCCCAAATTTTCCAGTTGTCTTTGTCTTTCATAAGATCATAATTAAAAGCGCTTGGCTCAGGGAAGGCGAGCGTACTTAGGCGGCGCTGGTTTCTCTCTTCTCCCGGCGGGCCATCTTTTCCGCGTGGGCATTGGCCGCTTCGCGCACCCATTCGCCTTCTTTATGGGCTTTCTGACGGGCTTCCAGTCGCTGCTTATTGCACTTACCATTACCTTTCAGCACATCGAAGAACTCTTCCCAATTGATGGGACCAAAATCGTAGTGGCCCGTTTCCTCATTCCAGCGCAGTTGATCATCGGGAATGCGCAAGCCGAGATAATCAGCTTGGGGTACCGTTTTATCGATAAATTCTTGACGGAGTTGATCATTGCTCTTGCGCTTGATCTTCCAGCGCATGCTTTGCGCGGAGTTGGGGCTATTGTCATCGGTGGGACCAAACATCATAAGCGCGGGCCACCACCAGCGGTTAAGCGCATCTTGCGCCATTTTTTTCTGGGCGGGCGTACCCTTAGATAAGGTCATCATGATCTCGTAACCCTGCCGTTGATGAAAGCTCTCTTCTTTACAGATCCGCACCATGGCCCGGCTGTAAGGGCCGTAGGAAGTACGGCAGAGCATCACCTGATTGGCAATGGCCGCACCATCTACCAGCCAACCGATGGCGCCAATATCGGCCCAGGTAGGGGTCGGGTAATTAAAAATGGAAGAATACTTGGCTTTACCGGCCAGAAGGTCTTCCACCATATCCATGCGATCGGCGCCCAGGGTTTCGGCCGAAGAATACAGATATAAGCCATGGCCTGCCTCGTCTTGTACTTTAGCCAAAAGGGCCGTTTTCCGGCGCAGAGAAGGCGCCCGGGTGATCCAATTGGCCTCCGGCAGCATGCCCACCACCTCAGAGTGGGCGTGCTGGCTTATTTGGCGTATCAAGGTCTTACGATACTTTTCAGGCATCCAGTCTTTGGGCTCCACTTTGTTTTCAGCATCAACGTACTGCTGAAAACGCTCTTGCATATCCATCTCTTTCGTCATAGCCAAAGTACTTTTAGGTCTGCTACAAAGATAATCAACCGTAATAGAACTATCGTGGAGGGCCATTGTTCCCGATATGACCAGATAGTACTTTTGCCCCCCTATCTCTTAAAATAGACCCTTCATGCTTAAGTTTTTCAAAAATAAATCTCGATCAGACAAGGCTCTTTTGGCCCAGGAAAAGAATACCGCTCGCCCCAAAATGCACGACCTTAAGGTAAGCGACATCACCCGGGAAACCGATGATGCCGTCTCGGTAGCCTTTGACGTGCCCGAAGAGCTTCAAGAAGCTTACCGCTTCGTGCCCGGCCAGTACCTTACGCTGGAAGCGGAAATAGACGGC
>CAJXMS010000081.1 GCA_913056475.1 uncultured Bacteroidota bacterium | reverse complement strand
ATGCCGCGGATATAGGCGTAGTAGGGGCCATGGCCGCTCTGCTTCAACATGCCTTGAAACCCAATTTGGTGCAAAGCCTGGAAGGTAATCCCGCCTTGCTACACGGCGGGCCCTTTGCCAATATCGCCCAGGGCACCAATACCCTCTTGGCCACCCGTTTGGGCATGAGCCTGGCCGACTATGTGGTAACGGAAGCGGGATTTGGCTTTGACCTGGGCGGAGAAAAATTTTTGGATATCAAAGCCCGGCAGGGAGGGCTTGCTCCCCGAGTAGTGGTACTGGTGGCCACGGTGCGCGCCCTCAAATACCAGGGCGGGACGGCGCTTGACCAATTAAACCAGCCCGATCCCGAGGCGGTAGGCCGGGGCCGTGATCATCTGGCCCGCCATCTCCAAAATGTGAAGCGCTTTGGCATCACCCCGCTGGTGGCCATCAATCCCTTTACGCACGACAGCGAGGAAGAGCTACAAGCCGTGGAAGCGCTCTGCCAGTCCTTATCCGTGGCCTGCGAGCGGGCCGATGCCTGGGGGCAAGGAGGGGCCGGAGCGGAGAAACTCGCTGAGCGGGCCGTAGCGCTTTGCGAAAAGCCCAGCGAATTTAAACCTTTATACCCCCTCACGGATTCGGTTACCGCCAAAATCAGCACCCTGGCTCAGAAAATTTACGGCGCATCCGAAGTAAAGTACAGCCCGGAGGCGCGCAAGCATTTACGCCAAATAGCCCGGCTAGGGGAGCGCCCCTGGGGTATTTGCATGGCCAAAACGGAGAAGTCTTTTTCCGAAGACCCGCAACAAAAGGGGGCGCCCAGGGACCATGTCCTCCACATCAGGGCCGTAGAGATGGCTTCCGGTGCCGGATTTTTGGTGCCTATAGCGGGGAGTATTATGCGGATGCCCGGCCTGCCTAAGGAACCGGCGGCCCTCGGAATAAATCTCACGGAAGAAGGCATCGAGGGCTTGTTTTGAACTACTGACGCAGGACTTAAAGCGGGCCTCTGCGCTTATTGGGGGAGTTCAAGGTTCCTCGCGGGGGCAGCTACATTTGGCCGGCAGGCCTAAACAAACCACCAGGTGTACAGGGCTATAGCCCCTATAGCTAGGAGGTTCAAAAGAAAACCGACCCCTGCCATTTGGCGCATGGAAATATGCTGACTGCTGTAAACCACGGCATTGGGCGGCGTGGAAATGGGAAACATAAAGGCACAACTGGCCGCCAGGGTGAGGGGAACGCTGAGCTGCGCGGTGGGAAGCTGCAGCTGGGGGGCAATGACCAGGGCTACCGGGATGAAGACGGACACCAGGGCCACATTGCTCATTACTTCGGTGAGGAGGAGGGAGAAAGCGGTGATGAGCAGGATAACTAAAAAGAGGTGCGGATAGTGCCCCGCACTGATCCAGTGGCCTACCTCCTTCACAATTTGACTGCGTTCCAGGCCATCGGCCAAAGAAAGCCCCCCGCCAAAGAGCAAAAGGATACCCCAGGGTAGCTCCTTCATATCCGGCCACTGGAGCAAAGGGCGCCTTCCTTCCTTACTGGGAGTACTTATAATGAAGAGGGCGATGGCGGCACTTACTGCGATGAGCGGATCCGAAAGCGGGGAAAGGATGGGGAGCACCTCCTGTAATGGGCGCCGGAAGATCCAAAGCGTGGCGGTGGTGCTCAGTACCAGCAAGACTCGTTTTTCGCCCGCTTGCAGGCGGCCTAACTTGCGAAGCTGCGCTTCTAGAAGGCGTTTTAGTTCTTCAGAGCGCTCGCGGCCCAGCGGGAAAAAGAACCGGGTGAGCAGCAAGTAGATAATCCCGAATAAGATCAGGGCCAGGGGGAGTGCTAACAGAAGCCAGCTGGTAAAGTCAAAGGAAAATCCGCCGTGGTCTTCCATGAGGCTTGCCAGCACCAGGTTGGGCGGCGTTCCGATGAGGGTGGCCATGCCCCCCACATTGGCGGAATAAGCGATGCCCAATAACAGGGCGGTCGCCAGCTTTTGAGCGGTAGCGGGGGCAAACTGCCCTTCCAGCAGCTGTACAATGCTTAAGCCGATGGGCAACATCATAACGGTGGTGGAAGTGTTTGATATCCACATGCTCAGTAAAAAAGTGGCGGCCATAGCGCCCAGTACTACCCGGCGCAACCCGGCGCCACTGAGACGTAGGATTTGCAAAGCAATGCGCCGGTGCAAGTTCCATTTTTGAATGGCTAGGCCAATGACAAAGCCCCCGAAGAAGAGGTAAATGATGGGATGGGCGTAATTGGCCGTGGTTTCGGCCAGGGAGGCGATGCCCAAAAGAGGGTATAGTACCATGGGCAGCAGGGCCGTAACGCCGATGGGTACCACGGTGGTAACCCACCAGGTGAGCATCCATAGGACTACCCCGGTCATAGCAGGCATAAGTCCTGGTAGTGGGAGGGCCTGGGCCAGGAGCAGCCAGCCCGGGCCCAACAGTAAGATGCCACTGCGCTGCCATTTCATGGGGCCCAAAATAGTAAATGAAAGTATAGCGTACCGGACCATACGCTCCCACCAGGGCTACGCTTTTGGTTCCAGCGGCACTTTTTGAGGGGGCTGAGTGGCTAGGAAGCTACTTAAAGCGGCAGGCCTGGGAACGGGCTACCGCTCTCTAATGAGCGCTTTGAGTCCCGGCAAATACGCACTGGGCAGCATACAGTAGGACCACCTTTCTTTAACTTTGACCTTTGTAAATTGATTTTTGCCGGTGGTCTGATGAAAGCAATAATACTTAGTGTAGGCATTTTGGTCTTGGCTTATGGTTTATCCAGCCCCACCATTTATAAGGGTAGCGAAGGGGAAGTACGTTTTGTGAGCGATGCCCCGCTGGAGCTCATTCAGGCCCGCAGCAATGATCTTTCCGGATTGGTAGATGTCGAAAAAAACCGCTTTGCATTTTTGGTTAAAACCCGGGGCTTTGAAGGTTTTAACAGTCCCCTTCAGCAAGAGCATTTTCATGAGAATTATCTGGAAAGCGATCGCTTTCCTTCTGCTAGCTTTACGGGAAGTTTCATCGAAGATATCAGTGAACTTAGCGCGGGGAAGCATGAAGTAAGAGCTAAAGGACGATTGAAAATCCACGGACAAGCGCTGGAGCGCATTATCAAGTGTCAATTACGCTGGGCCCCGCCCCGCATGCAGGTGGAGAGTAGTTTTACCGTTTTGCTGGCGGACCACCAGATTACCATCCCGCAGGTGGTCAACCAAAAAATAGCGGAGGAAGTGCAGGTGCGGGTAGCGCTGGAAATGGCCCAGCAATGAGGCAGGTCTCAAAGCATATCCGCCCCTTAATGCTGGCTATGTCGCTGCTGGTGAGCTGCTCTGCTTTTATGGCGGCTCAAGACTTTGAAGAGCACCAAATACCCCTGCCTCCGGAAGCGCAAGGGGCCCAGTCTTTGCGCTTGTTTTGCGATCATCAGGGTTTCATATGGCTCGCCGCAGACCGGGCCCTATATCGCTACGAGGGGCGGGATTACAAAAGACAAGTCTGGGAACAGGGGGGCAGTCCCCAAGATGCCATTACTGCGATGTATCGCGATAGCAGCGGTGTCTTGTGGGTGGGTGATGCCGGCGGCAAAGTGTACCGGGAAACACAGAACGATTTGCGCCTCCAGGCTCGGTTTCCAGATTCCGCGGCTGTTTCTGAAATCACCCAGGGCCCCGGGGGAACCCTCTGGGCCTCTAGCCATGGCGGGGGGCTTGCATTTAGCCATCGTGAAGGGAGTTGGACTTTTCCCAACCCACAAGCAGCGGCCCTTGCCTCCGTTTATCGTTTAATAGCGCAGGAAGGAAAGCTGCTGGCCGCCACCGATTACGGGATTTTTCATTTAGCCCGGCATGCCGATAGCCTCCGGGTAGAGAATCATATCCGGCCGGAGCCCGATCAGATCGTGAAGTGGATTGACACCAATGGTCGTCAGCCGCTGTTGGGTTTTTATGAGGCCCTTTTACAACGCGGCCTGCACCAAGGGGATACCCTTTTGGCCCCCGGCGCAGATGCCGCCAAGGTTCTACAGAGCCATAACCTTATTTGGTGGCTTAGCGAACGGGGAAAGCTCTACCATGCCTTTGACAATACGCCCTTTCGGCGCACCCAAGTAGGACTCAAAAAGAGCGTTCCCAGCCAGGATATGACCCTGGACCGGGAAGGGCATCTCTGGGTAACTACCCAGAATGGCCTTTACCGCATTAATTTGTGGCTTACCCGCTATCAGCAAGGGACGTCGATAAGTGCTTTACACTTGAGCGATAGCCTGCTTTTCCAGGCCAGTGAAGGCAGGGTGGAGGCCATTCACCGCCGCAGTGGTCGCAGGGAGCGTCTTTTCACCCTGCCACACCGGGTGCTGAGCCTGTGGTGGCAAGAGGAAGCGGGCTTTTTATGGGCGGGAACCTTTAACGGTGGGCTCTACCGCTGGGATACGCGCAAGCGCCAGCTCCAGAATTTTACCCAGGCAGACGGGCTGATTAACAATAATGTGCTCAGCCTGGCGGGCGATCAAGAACGCCTCTGGGTAGGCACTTTGGGAGGTGTGGGCTATATTCCCCTCTCGGAGGACAGGGTTCGTTTTCAAAGGGCTTCCTCTCCCGGGGGAGCCTCCCTGCAGTACATCTACAAGATTGAAATGGACCAGCAAGGGCGACCGCTCATTGCCACCGATGGGCAGGGCATACTACGTTGGGACGGAACGTATTTTGTGCCCTTCAGCGCGCAGCCTAGCGCTCCGGTGATAGATCTCGCCATAGACCACCAAGAGCGCGTATGGGCCCTTACTCGAGAGGGAGTATTACGGGGTTTTGACTCTGCCGGCACAGCTCTGGAGCTCCCGGCTTCTGAATTACGGGGGCAAGTAGCGGGGCTCCAGGTGGGGCCTCAGGGCGGTATCTATTTGTTTCGTGACGGGCAGCTGAGCCAGTACCGGCCCCGGCAGCAATCCTGGCGGCACTATGGCTCTGCCTACGGCCTGGGGCAGTTTTTGCCTCAGCTACACGCCCAGCAGGTGACCGAGGACGGCGCCATTCTATGCGGGACCGAGCAGGGTATAACGGTAGTCCAACCGGCTATGCTGGCGGCCATTCCTCGCCCTAAAACCTTTCTTCAGGGCGTAGAACTCTATTTACAACCTACCGGACAAGAAGCATTTGATGCCGATCAAAATCACCTTACCTTTCACTATTTGGGGCGCTGGTACATTCGGCCGGAGGCCGTCCGCTACCGGGTCATGTTAGAGGGCTATGACCTGGACTGGAGCATCAGTAAAAATACCCAGATAACTTATCCCCGCCTGCCCCCGGGCTCCTATACCTTCAAAGTAACGGCCGGGGTAAACGGGCGCTTTCCACCCGGTCAAATGCGGCAATATTCCTTTACTATCGCCGCGCCCTGGTACCAACGTTGGTACGGAATAGGTGGGCTGCTCTTTGTAGGCCTCGGTAGCATTGGTGGCGTAGTGCGCTGGCAGCTTCGCCGCCATGCCCGGCGCCAAAAGCAGGAAAAAGAGCGCGTCCGAGCCCAGTACGAAGCCCTGCGTAGTCAGGTAAATCCGCACTTTCTTTTCAACAGTTTTAATACCCTTATGGCCTTAATTGAAGAAGACACCCAGCTAGCTGGTAAATACCTGGAAGGGCTGAGTGACTTTTTTCGGCGCATCCTTCAGTACCGCGATACCGATCTTATCTCCCTGGAGGAGGAATTGCAAATGGTACGAAGCTTTCTTCACCTGCAGCACATCCGTTTTGATGAAGCTCTAGCGGTAGATATTCAGGTAAGGCCGGAAGCCTATTCTACGGCCATTCCCCCGCTTACCTTGCAGCTGCTGGTAGAAAATGCGCTTAAGCATAACCAAATAACCCGGCATAAGCCGCTACGGATCGAGATCTATACCCTTGAGGATGAGCTGATCGTACGCAACGCCTTACAGCGCAAAGCCAACCAGCCCCCCTCCACGGGATACGGCCTTGAGGCCATAGTCCGGAAGTACCGCTACTACAGCAAACGGCCCGTGCGCATAGGGGAGGAGCCTCCTTACTTTACCGTTGGTTTACCCCTACTGGCCCCGCTCAGCCCCCCAGCTGAGTCCCACCCTACCCATGCTTAATACCTGTATGATATGACTATTTACATCGTAGAAGATGCGCCCCGCGCCGCCCGGCGCCTGCAGCGCCTGGTTCAGGAAATAAGGCCCCAGGCCCAAGTACCGCCCCCCGCCTCCAGTATAGCCGAGGCCCGGGCTTACTTAGAAAATCACCCCCATCCGGAGGCCATCCTTCTAGACATCGAACTGGCTGATGGGCACAGTTTCGAGCTGCTCGACCAGGTGGCTTTACGCTCTCCGGTTATTTTTTGCACGGCCTTTGACCAGTATGCCCTGGAGGCCTTTCGCTACCACGGTCTGGACTACCTGCTCAAGCCCATCAAAAAGGAGGAATTGGCAGCCGCCCTGGATCGGGCCCGAGCGCCCCTGGATACCATAGACTACCAACGCCTGGCCCAGGCCGTGCATCAACCCCGCTATCAGGAACGCCTGCTGGTAAAGCTCGGGCAGCGCTACCGAACGCTTGAAATAAAGCAGATCGCCTATTTTTTTACCCAGGATAAGGTGGTGTATGCCCGCCTTTATGAAGGTAAGGATGTTCCGCTCGACCAAAGTCTGGAGCACTTACAGAACCTTCTTGATCCCCGCCAATTTTATCGCATCAACCGGCAAATGATCGTCCAGCTCCAAGCCCTGGACAATATGTACGCCTGGAGCCGCGCCCGTCTTAAATTAGAACTCAAGCCCCCCTTTGAAGAGCACGTTATCGTCGCCACCGACCGCGCAGCAGATTTTAAGCGCTGGCTGGAAGGACGTCCCTCGGTGTAGCTGTAGCGGGCTGCGGCTTTTGCGAGAAAGGCGGCCTGCGGCCAAAAGTGGGAAGCTACGCGACTAAGTTTGGGGGCCATAAGCAGCAGTAGGCTAAAGAGGAACAGGGATTCGTAAGGCGGCTTTTGCTTTTAGGGAAGAAAAATAATGGTATATTTGCCGGCCAAATTCGCATCGTTGTAAAAATATTTCTCAGATATGAAAAGGACTTATCAACCCTCTAAGCGTAAACGTAAAAACAAACATGGTTTCCGCGAACGGATGGCATCGGCCAACGGCCGCAAAGTTTTGGGGGCGCGTCGCGCCAAAGGACGCAAAAAGCTAACGGTATCCGGAGAAGGCAATTACAAGGGATAGTTAATGCCTTTTTTCGCTACAAAACTCAAAGGTGTTGCCCCGGAGCAGCACCTTTTTTTTATGCCTGCCCACAGGCGTTAGTATCCTTACTTTTGCCCCTTGAAGGCGTGTTGCCCCCCTTTAAACAACCCTTTAGCGCTCCTATATTATGCCCAGAAATGAATCCTTTCAGCATATTCTTATCATTGGAAGTGGTCCCATCGTAATTGGCCAGGCCTGCGAATTTGATTACTCCGGGTCTCAAGCCGCTCGTTCGCTGCGGGAAGAAGGCATAGAGGTTTCTTTGATCAATAGCAATCCGGCTACCATCATGACCGATGAAGTCATAGCCGACCACGTGTATCTCAAGCCCCTGGAAGTAAACGCGCTGGAAGAAATCCTCCAAGAACAAAAGATAGATGCCGTATTGCCTACCATGGGGGGACAAACGGCGCTCAATCTCTGCATAGAAGCCGATAAAGATGGCCTATGGGAGCAGCACGGGGTGACAATAATTGGCGTGGATATCGACGCGATAAACATCACCGAAAACCGCGAAGAGTTCCGTCACTTGATGGGGGAGATCGGCGTTCAAACGGCCCCCGCGGAAACCGCCACCAGTTATCTCCGCGGTAAGGAAGTGGCGCAGAAGTTTGGTTTCCCGCTTTGTGTGCGGGCCTCTTTTACCCTGGGCGGGTCAGGCGCTACCTTCGTTTATAACGCGGAGCAATTTGATGAATCCCTGCAGCGGGGACTGGAAATATCGCCCATCCACGAGGTGATGATCGATAAAGCGCTGGTGGGGTGGAAAGAGTACGAGCTGGAGTTGCTGCGGGATAGCAACGACAATGTGGCCATCATCTGTTCCATAGAAAACATGGACCCCATGGGCATCCATACGGGCGATTCCATTACCGTGGCTCCGGCCATGACCCTGAGCGATACTACTTTCCAGAAAATGCGGGACATGGCCATTAAGATGATGCGTTCCATTGGCAATTTTGCGGGAGGCTGTAATGTGCAGTTTGCCGTAAGCCCTGACGAAAAGGAAGAAATCGTAGCGGTGGAGATCAATCCCCGGGTGTCGCGCTCTTCGGCGCTTTCCTCCAAAGCTACGGGCTATCCCATTGCTAAAATAGCCGCCAAACTGGCCATTGGCTACCACCTCACCGAGCTGGAAAACCAAATAACCCGCACCACGTCGGCCTACTTTGAGCCCACCCTGGATTACGTCATTGTGAAAATACCACGCTGGGACTTTGACAAGTTTGAAGGCGCCGATCGGCAGCTGGGCCTGCAAA
>CAJXMS010000080.1 GCA_913056475.1 uncultured Bacteroidota bacterium | reverse complement strand
CCGAGAGCATGCGCAAAACCATCGATGAAACCAACCGCCGACGCGCCAAGCAAAAAGCCTATAACGAGGCCCATGGCCTTAAGCCCCGCGCCCTGAAAAAATCCCGCGAAAGCATCCTGGCCGGCAGCAGCGCGGCCAAATCGCCTCACACCCCGGCCCCCGAAGCCCCAGATGCGGTGGCCGCCGAAGAGCAAGTGGCCTACCAGAGCGCCGCGGAACTCAAAAAGGCCATTCAAGCCACCCGCAAGAAGATGGAAAATGCGGCCAAAGCCCTGGACTTTATCGAAGCGGCCCGCCTGCGCGACCTGATGGCCCAGCAGGAAGAGCAGCTCGAAAGCCTCACCGCTCCCTCCAAATAAACCTGCAAGGAGCTGGTAGGCAGGCCTGCCGGCCAAAAGAGGTTCATCGCCGCGAGAAAATAAGCGGACCCAGAAGCGTTTTTGGCCCCACCGGAAAGGACCCCGGCTCATCCGAGGGGCCGATTTATTGGCTTTTGCGTACTTTAGACCCTCCTTAGAAAGGTCGTTGTTATGAACAAAACCATTTGGCATTTACTCCTCCTGCTTCCCCTGTTAATGGCCTGTGAGCCCGATCCGGAAACGGGAACCCCGGAAGAACCCGACACCAAACCGAAAGACCGCCTGATGTACCTGGCCACGGAAGGGGTTAGCCCTGCGGGTATCTCGGAACTTCACCAGTACAACTTTACCACGGGCGAACTGGAGCGGAGTGTTTACCGTAAGCGCAATTTGATAGAATTGGGCAGCCAGCTGAGTGACCTGTACGTAGACGAGGAAACGCAATCCATCCTGGCTTTGCTGCCCCAAAACGAATTCCTGCGTGTTATGGACGCCTCTACCCTGGCGCTTAAGAATACCCTCTCCGATATTGAGCGCGGCAATCAAATGCTCCGGGCCGATCAAAACTCTCTTTACGTAAGCAGCGAAACGGTAGACGGGATCTACGTGATCAGCCGGAACTGGCAGGTGCGGGAAGAAATCCCCACCGGGGTGAACCCCACCGCCATGCTCAAGGCCCGGGATATGGTCTTTATCACCAACTCCGGTAATGCCGTGAATGATGACAGCACCGTGACCATCCTGGACGCCCGGATGGATACCATCATGGGCGAGATCCTCACCAATATAGCGCCCAACAGCATGGTGGTGGATGAGAATGACTTCCTGTACGTGCTTTGCTCCGGGGAAGAAAACAGTCAAAACCCCGTCCTAAGCGGGGTGGGTTCACTGCATCGTTATCACCTGGACAGCATTCAGCGGCGGCTGGACAGTAATAAGGTGATCACGGCGGATACTGTGCTGTATTTTAGCGATAACCAAATACGCCCCAACAATCTAGTCCTGGGCGGGCAGGGACAGTTTCTCTATTTCCTCGACAATCAGCCCGGTGCCATTTACAGCCAGCCCACCTACGATCCTTTTCTAAACGAAACACCGATGGTGAACGGCCGCTTTAACCGGATCTATTATGATGAGGCCAGCGAAAAAATACTGGCCCTTAGTCAGCCCCGGCAGGAGGACAAAAAACCCGGTAATCTGGAGTTTTATAGCGCCATAGGGCGGCTTGAACGAAGTGTAATATTAGGCATCAAACCGCGCGACCTTGTCATCCCCCCCCAATAGATTTACCATTCCAGCGCCGGTAAACCCCGCCCTGGAAAAGGAACTCCGCGCCAACCTGGAACGCCTGCAAAAGCCCAACAGCACGTTGGGCTTTTTTGCGGACATCTGGATACGCCTGGGGCTGCAGCAGCAGCGCGCCCTTCCGGCCATGCCCCAGGGGAGCTTGCTTCTCTTTGCCGGGGATAATGCCCTGGCCACCGAAGAAGTCCCCCCGCCCCGCGGCCTTAGTACGCCGGCGCAGATCATGGATATCCTCCACGGGCAAGCGGCCTTTCAGCAGTACCCGGCCGAAAATGCGCTTCCCTACCGCCTGGTAGACGTGGGGGTGGACTTTTCCTTTGAAAGCAACCTGAGTTACTGGCTGCACCACGGCAACCGGTTTATCAACGCCCGCCTGGCCAACGGGGTAGCGCATCCCCTGCAATACCCGGCGATGCCTACCGCGCACAGCCAAGCCGCGATAGACCTGGGGAGCAAGATGGCCCAGCGCGAACACCATCATGGGAATAACCTGCTGGCCCTAAACAGCCTCGCCTGGGGCGCGCCCCTGGTGGCTTTTGTTCTCCACTGTGCCGCAACCGACGCCCGGCCGGAGGAGCTGGCCCGGGATACCAAAGACTTACTGGGCCTGCCCGAGGAAGAAGCGGCCGCTTTAACCCGGCGCGTGCTGCGCAGCCATCCCAAAACGACAGATGGCCTCACCTTGCTCAGCTTATACGGCACTTATGAAATGGCGGCCCTGGTGGGGGCTTTGCTAGAAGGAGCCAGCCGGCGGATGACGCTGCTCATCGATGGCTATCCTGCGGCCGTGGCCCTGCTCCTGGCCCGGGCCTGGCAGCCTGAAGTGGTGGCCTATGCCTTATGGGCGCATGCGCCCTGGCAGGCGGCGCACCGGGCGCTGTACAAAGAACTGGGGGCTCCGCCCTGCCTGCATCCCGGCGCCGCTGAGTATGCCGCGGGCGAGGGCAGCATGCTGGCCTGGAGTGCCCTGCAGGGCAAAATGGCTACCCTGGGCAAGCCCAAGCCCGGGGAAGGCCCCTATTGAGGCCCCGGCGAAAAGACCCTACCTTTACCCTCTATGATGATACGAATGATCCTTTTGCTCGCGGTGCTGGTCACATTTGGCCGGCAGGCCGAAGCCCAAAACCGCCGCGCGAAGCGCGACTACGAAAAGGCGCAAAAAGACATGCGCGCCAAAAACTACAGCGATGCCCTGGACCATCTCTATGAATCCATAGCGCACCGTCCGGATTATGTGGCCCCGTACCTGCTCATGGCCCGCATTTACGGAGAGCGCCGGCAAAAAGATAGTGCCGCTGCAGTGCTGAAGCGGGCCCGGCCGCACGGACTGCCCTATTACGCGCTTTTTACGCTGGGCAAGCTCTTGATAGGCACCGGCGAATATGCCCAGGCGGAGGAGGTGCTGCAGCAATACCGGGAGCACCCCCAATCTTCGCAGCGCTACCGCGAGCGAGCGGAACGGATGCTGGACAATTTGGGTTTTGCGCGGGAGGCGGTGAAAAACCCGGTGCCCTACGAACCGCAAAACCTGGGCCCCGAGGTGAACACCCCCCACATGGAATACTTCCCCAGTGTGGTGGGCGATGGCAATACCCTGGTGTATACACACCGGCAAATGGAAGGCCCCCGGGATAAACGCGACGAGGATTTCTGGGTAACCCAACGGGACAGTGCCGGGGCTCCCTGGCAAAAAGGCCACCGGATGCAGGGCTACCTTAACTCCGCTGGCAATGAGGGCGCACAAACCATCACGGCCGATGGGCAGGTGATCTTCTTTGCGGGATGCAACCGGCCGGATGGGCTGGGCTCCTGCGATATTTACGTGAGTATCCGCCAGGAAGACGGCAACTGGGGGCGGCCACACAACCTGGGCAAGCGCATTAATTCAAGCCTGTGGGAGAGCCAGCCCTCCATATCGGCCGATGGGAAAACGCTCTACTTCGTACGCGGGAAAAACAGCCGGGACAAGGGCATGGATATCTATTACAGCCGCCTGAAAGAGGGCCGCTGGACCCCGGCTGCCAAACTCCCCGGCGCCGTAAATACGCCCGGCCAGGAAACCTCGCCCTTTATCCATTTTGACGATCAGCACCTTTACTTTTCCTCCAATACCCACCCTGGAATGGGAGACCTGGACTTTTTTGTAAGTACCCGGCAGGCGGACGGTTCCTGGGGGGCACCCCAAAACCTGGGCTACCCGATCAATACTGCCGCAGAAGAGTTTAGCCTGGTGGTGGCCCCCAACGGCACCACCGGCTACTTCAGCAGTGATGCCCTGGAAAGCACCCAGGGGATGCTGGACCTCTACCGTTTCCAACTGCCCGCCGAAAGTCGCGCCAAACCGGTAGCTTACCTGCAGGGCCAGGTGGTAAACCAGCAGACCCAGGCGCCGCTGCGGGCCCGTATTTCCTTCGTAAACCTACGCGATAGCAGCCATCAATTTTCGCGCACCAGCACGCGAAAGGGCCGTTTTTACGCCGTACTTCCCGTAGAAGAAGTCTATGCCCTGAGTATTGCCAAGGAAGGTTATCTGTTTTATTCCCGCCATTTCACGCTCAGCGACTCCAATCGCCGCCAGGCGCGCCGCTTAAAAGTAGAGCTGATCCCCATCGAAGCCGGCCAAAAAGTAAAACTGGAGAATGTATTTTTTGCCTTTGACTCCTATGAACTGGAGCGGCGTTCCTACGCAGAGCTCAACAAGGTGGCCCAGTTTCTCAAGCAAAACAAAGCCGTTTTTGCCGTGCTGGAAGGGCACACGGATGGGGAGGGATCGGCCGCTTACAACCAAGAGCTGAGCGAGCAGCGCGCCAAGGCGGTTTATGAGTACCTCATAGCCCGGGGCGTGAACCCGGAGCGGCTTAAATACGAAGGATACGGCGCTACCCAGCCGGTGGCGAGCAATGATACCGAGGAAGGTCGAGCACTCAATAGAAGAACCGAACTGCGCATTGAAGCCTACCAATAAGTCATTGGTGCCAACTCCTCCCCTATCAACTTAAATCTTTTATACCTTTAGGGGCGCAATGATTTGAGAAACAATTTCTCAAATATTGGGAAAACTTCATTTTAATACCGCTTCTCATGCGTCGATTTATATGGGTTTTGGCCCTGGCCGGCTTAGGGCTGGCCAGTTGCAGCAAAGAGAAACTCGATTTTGATATGGCCCAGGATATCCGGCTGAGCCCCGGGGCTACCCTGCCGCTGGTGAACGCCCGGCTTACCCTGGGCGACCTGGTGCAGCCCGATGATTCTCTGCTGCAGGTGGACACCAGCAACGCCCTGCGCATCTACTACCGGGAAGACTCCCTCTTTAGCTTTGGCCTGGCCAGTTTACTCGCCGTCCCGGATCAAGAAGTCGCCGCCTTTCAAATGAGCCCGGTGATCCCCTCCATCCGGCTTTCCCAGCAGCTGCAAACCACCTCTAATGCCGAGCTGGAAGGAATCCTTTTCGATAGTGGTAATATCATCGTTAACCTAAGCCGGAACATCCCAGCGGCGCAGGATATAGACCTCAAGCTCACCCTGCACAATGGCACCCAAAACGGCAGCGTGTTTAGCAGCACTTTTGGTTTGGCCGCCGGCCAAAGGAATGCCGTCGATACCGCCAGCTTAAGCGGCCTGAACATAGACCTGAGCGATGGCGGTACCAGCCACAATAAAATAGACCTGGAGGTGTCTTACCCCAATGCAGGCAACTTGACCCCGGCGGACAGCCTCAACCTGCAGCTCAACTTTGAGCAAGTGGCCATTCAGGAGGTGAACGGCTACTTTGGCAAGCGAACAGTGAAGGCCCCCAATGGGGCTTTTGACCTGGGGGTCAATGGTATTGATCAATTTGCGGATGGCCTCTTCCTTACCGAACCAAATTTCACCCTTACCGCCCACAATGGACTGGGCGTGCCCTTTGACCTCAGCACCTTTTTTACCGGGATCAACCGGGAAAACGATAAGGTCAAATTAGGCGCCCCCACCTTTTCCATCAATGCCCCGTCCACCGCCGGCAACGTGGTGGTAAGTAACTTCTCTCTCCAGGCGAATAATTCCAACATCGTGGACTTCCTGGCCAATATCCCACAGCGGATCCTATACTCGGGTTACGGAGAAATAAACCCGCGCGGCCCCGCGGGTCCGGCCAATTTCATCAGCCAAAACAGCCAGCTGTGGCTGGACCTGGAGATAGACCTTCCCCTGAAACTACGCGCCGAGAACATCCCCCTGGAGCAAACCATTAGCGACTTCTCGCTGGATGCCGATAATCCTGAGTTTCTCCAATCAGCCGAGTTGTTTTTTCGCACCACCAATTCGATTCCCCTGGATTTGAACGTCGCCATCACCTTCCGCGACTCCGTGAGTGGGGATAGCTTGACGGGCTTCCAAATGGACGTGATGCGCGCCGCCGACGTGGATGCCAACGGACGCGCCACCAACACCCGCACCACCGACGCTTCCTATGCCTTTACCGGCACCGAGCTGGAGGCCCTCAACCAAAGCAACCAAATAGAAATAAAAGCAGTGGTGAACACGGCCAATGCCGGTGCCCAGGAAGTGAAGCTTTACGCCGAGAATTTCCTGGAAATGCGCATCGCGGCTTCTACGGAAGTTAACATCAATCCCACGGATCTATGAGAAGCCATAAAACAGGGGCCCTGATGGGGCTGCTCTTCTTAAGCCTGGGGCTTAGCGGCCAAAGCAACCTGATGCTTTACAACTTTGACGCGGTGCCCCAAAGCCTGCACACCAATCCCGCTATGCCGCAACAAACCAAGGTGTGGGTGGGGCTTCCGGTGGTCTCGGGCGTGTCGCTCTTCTACCATAACACGGGCTTTTCCGCCGCCGATATTTTCGCGGAAGGCACGGACATCAACGCCAATTTGGCCGAAGTCAGTTCCCAGCTGGACGATAATGATCACCTGGCCCTCCGGCAATCTGCCGAACTACTGGGGGTGGGCTTTAAAGCCGGCAAAGGCTACGTGAGCTTCGGCGCCCGCCAGATCTTTGACTTCCGAATGGATTTGCATAAGCCCTTTTTCGACCTCCTTTTCGGACCAACGGGCAATCTGACCAATTTTAACATGGCGGGCTTTTCCCAGGAAACGATGATCCGCCATCAAGCTTATTTGGGCTACCAGTATAAGCTGGGCCCCAAACTGACCATCGGCGCCCGCGCCAAATACATCTTTGGCGTAGGGCACAGCTACGTGGAACGCTCTGCACTATCGGTGCGCCAGGAAAGCCCTTTTCAGCCCGCCATTATCGAAACCGATATTCTGGTAAAAACCAGCGGGAATACCGACCCCAACCTGGACAATATAACGGAAGCGCTCCTCACCGACAATAATGGCCTGGCGGTAGACCTGGGCTTTAATTATGAGCTCAGTGATAACTGGCAAGTCTCCGCCAGCTTCCTGGACTGGGGCAGCGTGGAGTGGACCCAAGACAACCGGCAGTACGAAAGCAAAGGCCGATACGAGTTCAACGGGGTAGATATTGACTTCAGCGAGGACGATTTTCAGGACAATTACGAAGCAGCCCTGGACAGCCTGGAACAAGAGCTCAATATTAAAGATACGGCCGGCCTGGCGTACGACCGCCAGCTGGCCCGGCAAATCCACGCCGGGGTGAACTGGAACATCAATAAAAAGCATAGCCTGGGGGCCCTTTATCATGCCCGCCTCTGGGAAGGCCAAACCTACCATGACTTAGGGCTGATGTACCGCGCCAAACTGGCCCGCTGGTTTCAGCTTACTGCGGGTTACTCCCTTATAAACGGTACCCAGCACAACGTGGGCCTGGGCTTCGACCTGCGATTGGGCCCCGTACAGCTCTACGCCTTAACGGATAACCTTCTGGGGGCCCTGCAGTATCAAGAAGCCTATACTACCAGCCTAAACGTAGGACTGAACCTGGCCTTCTACGGCCCAAAGGACCAGGAAGAGGATGAAGCGGTTTCCCCCGAAGAAAAGGCCAAAACCCCCCAGCCCGTGCCGGCCGATGCGCCTTCTGAAGGGGAAGATAAAGACCAAAAAACGGGCCGGCTGAGCGCCCGCTAAATTCTTGGAAACTAAACACAACCCCCCCAATTAAAAACCAACAGTTATGAAAAGATCATTTATGCTACTGGCCCTGGCTGCCCTGGGGCTTACGGCCTGTGAAGAGGACATCCTCTTTGGCGGTGAACAAGGCCAAGACCAGGCCGCCCTGAGCGAAAGTTTCCTAACCGCGCAGGTCCGCGCCAATTTTCTTTATAAGGTCTTTGACCAAACCATGCGCGACTCGTCTTTCCAGGCCACCGACAGCACTTCCGTGGAAGGCGCTACCGCTCAACGGGCCAGCAACGGTGATATCCTGGTAGACTTTGGCAACGGAGCCGTCGGTTCCGATGGGCGTACCCGCTCCGGACAAGTGCGCTACACCGACGTGGGCGGCGTGCCCTACACCAGCGCCGGGGCCAAATACAACCTGAGCTTTAACAACTACGCGGTGGAGAGCGCCCCCGTAACGGGGAGTATGTCCATGGAAAACAAAGGCAACAATAAAATAGGCCTGAACCTGGCCAACTTTTCCGTGATGGAGCAGACTGCCTTTAATGCCAACCAGGAAGTGCAATGGGACAGCGGCTTTGCCACCCAAAACGACCTAAGCGACGACCTCTACAGCGTATCCGGTACGGCCGACCTTACCGATAGCGCTGCCAGCCAGAGCATAGCGGCCACTTTCACGGCTCCCGTGAAACTCCAGCAGAGCTGCGCCTTCGGCGTAACCCAAGGGGTGCTGGACCTTACCTTCTCCGGCGATAGCCTGGACTATAATCAGGGTACCATGGATTTCTTGGCGGAGGATGGCTGCAACAACGTGGTAGAACTCACCCTTAGCGATGGCAACAGCAACGA
Source organism: uncultured Bacteroidota bacterium (assembly GCA_913056475.1). GTDB lineage: Bacteria > Bacteroidota > Bacteroidia > Flavobacteriales > Schleiferiaceae > CAJXMS01. Next base: position 55 of record CAJXMS010000080.1, on the reverse strand, counting down.
AATAACCGTGCCCCTCAGCTTTGAGGGCTTTTAGAAATTTTCGCCCTCTCGCTTT
>CAJXMS010000079.1 GCA_913056475.1 uncultured Bacteroidota bacterium | reverse complement strand
GCCACGGAAATGCTGGCCGAACTGGGGCTCAGGGCAGCCGCCCGCGCCGAAAATGCCATTAGTCTGGCCCAAATCATCGCGCGCAACCCCGATGTAACCGCGGTAGATTTCTTCTGCGGGAGCCAGGCCCTGGACGACCTCCCCGAATACCTTAAAAGCAAAAACATTAAGGTAAATCAACACATCGTGTACCATACGGAGTGGACTACCGCTCCGGTAGAAACGGAGCCGCTGGACGGAATTATTTTCCTATCCCCCAGCGCCGTATTTAGTTTTTTTAAGACCAACACACTACCGCCCAATACCCCCTGCTTTTGCATAGGCGCCACCACAGCGGAAGCGGTACACCTGCGCTGCGACAACCTCCGGCTGCCGGCAGAAGAACCTTCCCTGGAAGGGGTGGTGGACCGGGTCATCCAACACTTTGGGCAAACCCAGCCCTCCTCCTAAAGCTTATCAACCTCAAATTTTTACCATGTCGATCAAAAATGACCTTTTGCTTCGCACCCTCGCGGGAGAAAAAACCGCCCGACCGCCGGTGTGGATGATGCGTCAAGCCGGCCGCTATTTGCCCGGATTCATGAAGCTCAAGGAAAAGTACCCCTTCTTTGAACGGGTGCAAAATCCCGAACTAGCCACCGAAATCACAGTGATGCCCCTGAAAGAAGTGGGCGTGGATGCGGCCATTCTGTTCAGTGACATCTTGGTTATTCCTCAGGCACTTGAAGTAGAGGTGCAAATGGTGCCCGGCAAGGGGCCGCTGGTGCCCCAGCCTATTCGCAGTGCCGAGCAAGTGGCGGCGCTGCCGGAAGTAGACGCGGCAGACCGGCTTCATTACGTAATGGACGCGGTAAGGAGTACGGTAAAGGCCATTGAGGGGGAAGTGCCGCTGATCGGCTTTGCCGGCTCCCCCTGGACTATTTTATGCTATATGGTGGAGGGCCAGGGCAGTAAAACCTTTGACCAGGCCAAAGCTTTCTGCTTTTCCCAGCCCCAGGCCGCCCACCAGCTATTGCAAAAAATAACCGATGTAACCATCGATTACCTAAAAGCTAAGCAGGCCGCCGGATGCGATGTGATCCAGCTTTTTGATAGCTGGGGTGGCCTTTTAAGCCCGGAGGATTACCGGCACTACTCCCTCCCTTACCTCAAGCAAATAGCGGAAGCGCTGGCTCCGAATACACCGGTAATCCTCTTTGCCAAGGGGTGCTGGTACGCCCTGGAAGAAATGACCGCTCTACCGGTAAAAGCCCTGGGGGTAGACTGGACCATTACCCCCCAAATGGCGCGAGAGTTTACGCAGTTCCAGGTCCCCTTGCAGGGTAATTTTGACCCGGCCCGCTTGCTCTCCCCCATTCCGGAAATCGAAAAAATGACCCGCCAAATGATCCAGGATTTTGGCCCTTACAAGTACATAGCCAACTTGGGGCACGGCATTTTGCCCAACATTCCGGTAGATCATGCCCGGGCCTTTGTGAACACGGTTAAATCATTTGACCGGTAAAGCTTATTAGGTCCGGCTTCCTCAAGGGGGTTGTATCACATTTGGCCGGGAGGCCCAAAAATAACAGATGCTATGGCGCGCATAAGAGCCCAATTTCAAGACTATATACATGAGCTGCAAGATGAGATCTGTTCCGCCATGGAACAGGTGGACGGGAAGGCTAAGTTCCAGGAAGACCACTGGAAACGGCCCGGTGGGGGCGGTGGCCGCTCCCGGGTACTGCAAAAAGGTGGATTGCTGGAAAAAGCCGGGGTAAGTACTTCGGTGGTGCACGGCCCTATGCCGGAAAGCCTGAAAGAGAAAATGAACACCGAGGGGCAGGACTTTTTTGCCTGCGGCCTGTCTTTGGTGATCCACCCGGAAAGTCCTCTTATCCCCACGGTGCACGCGAATTACCGCTATTTTGAAATGTATGATGAGGAAGGCCGGCAGCTAGATGGCTGGTTTGGCGGCGGGACTGACCTTACGCCTTACTACCTGGATGAGGCGGATGCCCGGCACTTTCATAACTGCCAGAAAGAACATGCAGAGCCGCACGGAACGGAACTATACCCGGCGTACAAGAAGCAATGTGATGAGTACTTCTGGAACCATCACCGAGGCGAGGCCCGCGGCATAGGCGGCACTTTTTACGACTACCGAAAGGCGGATGAGGAACGCCAACTGGAAGACTGGATGGCGTTTAATATGGATATGGGACGCAGTTTTTTACCGGGCTACCTACCCATAGTGGAAAAACATGCAGGAGAAAGCTACAGCGAGGAGCAACGCTACTGGCAGGAACTCCGCCGGGGGCGCTACGTGGAGTTTAACCTGGTCCATGACCGCGGAACCCTCTTTGGGCTGCAAACGAAGGGGCGCACCGAAAGTATTTTGATGAGCCTCCCCCCCAGGGTTCGCTGGGACTACAATTACCAGCCGCCCGAAGGCTCCCCGGAGCAGGAGCTGGTAGCGGTTTTACAAAACCCCCGCCCCTGGGCGGATGAGTAGTAACTTTTCCTACTTTACTACACGGCGGAAGCCTTTCCAGAGGGCTCGATAACGACCACTTTCAAGGTAGTTCCCAGCGGAGCTCTACCACATAGCCCTACGGGTATAGCCGTTTTTGGGATTTAAGGGCTTGTTAACTTTCCGAGTCGGTGTTCTGCTGTTCATCGTAGAGCACATCCATAGCACGGAAGCTATCACTCAGGGGGACTTGAAGCTGTACAGCGCCCAGACCCAGCATGGTGTTCATGTTTTCATTATGCAGGTATACCCGTATGCCAGCCGCTTCGAGGCGGGCCTTCATGAGGTGGGCCACGGCGCCGGTTTGATATTCCGCTATGGTTACTAATTCTTCCATTTAAAGGTTTCCACCATGTGCTCAAGCTCTTCTTCCATAAACCGGTTTACCGGCCGCAGGGAGTCCGCATTGGGGCTGGCATAATAGTAAAGGGCGCCCCGAAGAAAATGTTGACTGCTATCGGTAAGAAAAAATTGAAAAGGCGTGGCGGCTGCTCCCTTGAGGCGGTAGATGAGCCCGTATACTTCGGCAGAGTCGTCATAGATCAAATCCTCTTCAATGGCGGAAGCCCTGACCGTATGCTCGTAGGCCATGGAGTGAGCCTCATTGAGGAGGGTATCAATCTTATGGCGCTGGACGGACTTATAGGTAAACTGAAAAGTGGCGCGAAGGCCGGGGTACCTTAAATCCCCCCAGCAGTTCTCCTTAGGGTGCCAGCGGCTTACCTCGTTCACCTCAAATTGATAGGGACACCGCGTTTGGAGGGTATCGTAACTTTTATCGGGCAGGGCTATTCGGAAGTAGCCTTTCGGCTTTGGGGTGGGCTTATCGGCGCAGCTTAGCATAAGCAGGGTGAGCGCGGCGGCGGGAATCCATAGTTTCATGCGTGGCGGGTTACTTTTATGCGTTTGAGGCGACGGGCCTCCAGGCTTTCCACTTTGAAAGTAAAAGGGGCCAGACTTACTTCTTCTCCCTTTTCGGGAAATTTGCCCACCAATTCCAGGAGCACCCCGGCCAGGGTATCGGCCTCTTCATGATAGGGCTCAAAAAGGGACTCCTCTACCTCAAGGATGCGGCAAAAGTCGGAAAGATTGATCTTGCCTTCAAAGACGTAGTTGTCTTCATCCAGCTTAGAGTACACCAGCTCATCATCATCAAACTCATCACTTATTTCCCCTACGATTTCTTCAATAACGTCTTCGAGGGTAATGATACCTGAGGTACCGCCGAATTCATCTACCACCACGGCCAGGTGAATTTTGCGCTGCTGGAATTCACTTAGCAGATCATCTATCATCTTGCTCTCGGGCACGAAGTAGGCTTCCCGGATCAGAGACTGCCAGTGAAAATCAGCCCCTTCATTGATATACGGAAGCAGGTCTTTAATGTAGAGAATGCCCTGAAGGTTGTCTATATTATCGCGGAAGGCCGGTATTCGTGAATAGCCCGCATCCAGGATCACTTCCAGTACCTTTTCATAGTCCCAGCTACAGTCCACACATACCACATCCAGGCGGGGCCGCATTACCTGGGTGGCTTGGGTCTGGCCAAAGTGGACAATCCCTTCCAGTATTTTCTTTTCTTCTTGGGTCGTTTCTTCGTGCTGAGTAAGTTCAAGCGCCTTGCTTAGGTCTTCGGAGGCATGATCGTAGGCAGGGCCCCGCAGCCATTTTTGCAAAGTCTGGCTGCTGTTGGTCATGGCGTGAGATACAGGCCCCAGCAGGGCTTGCATCACCACTACAGGCCCGGTGATCCGGCGGGCCATTTCCCAGGGTTCTCGGCCCGCTAACAGCCGGGGCATCACCTCTCCCAGGAGCAGCAATATCAGGAGCAAGAGCCCTACCGTAGGCCAGAAGCCCGCCGCGGAGAAAGTGTCCACTTGCCAGCTGCGATGGCTCAGTAAGAGGCCCAGAAAGACGAGGGTGAGATTCGACACCAGATTTACAAACACCAAGGTAGCCAGCAGCGTGCGTGGTTGATTGAGCAGCTTCATGGCTCGCCGGTGCTGGGGAGACTGTCCGTGGCGAAGCTTATCAAGCTCCTGCCCGCGAATGGCGAAAAAGGAGACCTCTGCCGCGCTGGTCAATGCCGAAAGCAACAATAAGAAAACAAAAAGCCCCCAAGCCCAGGCGATATGCCCCGGCCAGAACCAATCGGAAAAGTCCACTAAAAGCAAACAGGAAGGGTCAGGATCCAATATGCCAAGCAAGTTGATTCAAGACAAAAGAGGCCTGCCAGCTCCGCAGACCTTTACTAAAACGGGAGGTCATCATCGTCTCCGCTTTTACTCATATCAGGCGGCGGGTCTTGGGGCTGACCTACAGGTGTCCCGGTTGGCCCATTTCCCGGTGCTGGCGCCGCCCCCGGCGTCTGGCTATGCTGAGCGGTACCTTCCGCGGGGCTGCTCGCCCCCTGAGGGCCACCCAGCATAATCATTTGAAGGCCCACAATTTCGGTTATGTATCGTTGCTGCTGGGTTTCCCGGTCTTCCCAGCTTCGGGTTCTTATCTGCCCCTCTACGTACACTTTGTCGCCTTTCTTAAGATATTTTTCGCCCACATCGGCCAGGCCCTTGTTGAGCACTATATTGTGCCATTCCGTACGTTCGATTTGCTCGCCATTGCGGTTGGTATAGCTCTCAGAGGTAGCCAGGGGAAAGCGCGCTAAGCGTCCACCTCCTTCAAAAACTTTCATTTCCGGGTCTTTGCCCAGATTACCGATGAGGGTTACTTTATTAAGTGAGCGATCCGCCATTTCTATACTTTTCGTTCAAAGATAATGAAAACTCCTTTTCCTTCCTAAAGCCCTTAACCCTGGCCGGCCCTTGGCCGCCTGTTTTTTTTGGGCCTGCGGCCAAATGTAAATCTCTCCGCTGGTGGCTTTACGCTTTTGAGCGCCGTTTATTCGCCGCCTTCGGAGAGTGCGCTTTACTTTGGAAAAGGCAAAATTAGCTGTTTTTGATCGAGCCACCGGCGCAAGGGGCGCGGAAAGGCTAATTCCTTTAAGCGCGCCACAGGCACCCATTCAAGCTTTTCAGGGCCGAAAACTGCTTCGCGGGCCAGGTTTACTTCAAATACCTGCAAGTGAAGCTGCTGATGGGTAAGCGCATGGGGCGGTAAAACCGTTGGCGCGTGTTCCAGGGCCGCGGGTGTGGGGAGCAAGCCCTCTCTTGATGCCTGTTCTTCCAACTCCTTGGGGGATAGGGCCGCCTGAGCCTCCACCACCGGGAACTGATAAAGACCATTCCATATCCCTTGCTTTCGCTGCTCCACAGCTACTTTCCCCTTATGCTTCAGAAAAAGGTAATGGAGGTAACGCTGCTTTTTGGATTTTTTCCCTTCCTTGACGGGGTATTTTTCCGGGAAACCTTCGCGAAAGGCTTTACAACTCGCTTGTACAGGGCAGTGGGCACAATCTGGCTTACGCGGAGTGCACACCAGAGCCCCCAATTCCATCATAGCCTGATTAAAATCACCGGGCCGCTGGTGATCAAGCCGCTGCTCTACCATTTCTTGAAATAGAGCTCGGTTTTGAGGTTTGTTAATGGGGGCTTTCACCGCCTCTAATCGGCTCAGTACCCGAAACACATTGCCATCCAGCACCGCCACTGCCTCCCCGTAGGCCATGGAGGCGATGGCTCGAGAGGTGTAGGGCCCCACGCCCGGGAGTTGCGCCAGGCCTTGGGCGGTGTCCGGAAAAACACCCTGGCCCGGTCCGGCCACCTGCTGAGCAGCGCGATGCATATGGCGGGCCCGGCTATAATACCCTAAACCTTCCCAGTGCTTAAGTACCTCATCCAACGGGGCCTGGGCCAGGTCCTTCACCGTTGGGTAGTTTTCCAGGAAGCGATGGAAATACGGAAGACCTTGCTCTACGCGGGTTTGCTGGAGAATAATCTCCGACAACCAAATGACATAAGGATCTTGGGAAGTGCGCCATGGCAGTGGGCGTTTATGCCGCTCATACCAGTCCAGGAGGGCCCGGCGGAAGGATTGTTTAGGCAAATGAATTGGTATTTAACGATTTAAGGAAAGAAAAAATTGGGTAAAGCGTCCTAGAAGTTCCGAAATTCCCTCTATATTTGCACCCCTCAAAATTAGAGTATTAACAGTTAATTCATATACACATGACCAAAGCTGATATAGTAGCCAGAATTTCCGATAAAACGGGAATGGACAAGGCAGATGTTCAAGCCACCGTAGAATCTTTTATGAAAGAAGTGCGGGGCAGTCTGGAATCTGGTGAAAACGTTTACCTGCGCGGATTCGGAAGCTTCATCATTAAGAAGCGGGCCCAAAAAACCGGCCGCAACATCTCTAAAAATACCACTCTTCTTATCCCCGCGCACAACATCCCTTCCTTCAAGCCTTCCAAAGGCTTCGTGGAAAATGTAAAGAAGAAAGTACGGGTAAAAGACTAACTGGTGAAGAAGGGGCCTCTCATCTTATTAGCACTAGGCGTAATCGTCCTCATTGCTTTAAACCTGGCGCCGGTAAAACCGGAGCAAGCGCCTACATCCCCGGCAAAACCCGCGCCAGTAGCCAATACCCCTGGCGACACAGATAAAGTACAGTCACCCGACCAGCAAGTTCGTCAAGCCCTGGAACAATTACGGGATGGTAGCACACCGCCCATGCAAGCCATTATGGCTATCCGCAGCGTAGCGGAAGAGCATCCGGAGAACGTACTGGCACAGATGACTTTGGGAAGTCTCTCCCTACAGACCGCCCAGTATGAGAAAGCTTTGTCCCGGATGGAAAAAGTGCTGGCGCTTACCCCGAAGAGTAGTCAGGCGTGGGCCGTAAAGGGACGTGCGGAAGCGAACTTGGGTGATACCACCCGTGCTATCGCCAGCCTCCAAAAAGCCCTTCAATACAGTAATGATCAGAACAAGGCTCCGCTTCAAGAGAAGTTGAGCCAATTGCAACCCAGTAAGAACTAAAAAATTTGACTTATGCCCAGCGGTAAAAAAAGGAAACGTCATAAAATGGCCACGCACAAGCGGAAAAAGCGCCTACGGAAAAACCGTCACAAAAAGAAGTAAACATTTAGATGGGCTTGGTGTCTCAGCATACCTTGCCCATTTTTTGCGTGGTAGTCAGGCTTCTCCCCTTTTTAGTCGGGTACGGCCGTTTGTGAAACAGTCCACTTTATAGCCTCTTCTAGGACTGAAGTTATGTGCAGTTTCTCGGCAACGGCTGTTTCTTGAACCCTTTAGTGGTTTTTCTCTCCTGTAAAGGATAAGGCCTATCGCTCCCGACGCACATTTGGCCGGGAGGCCAAGGCGCTTAGAGAACAGAAAGTGAAGCCTACAACGCTTGACTACCCCAGCGATCATTAAGCTATTATAATTCCGGGCAGGCGAGGATAATAAAATCTCAAGCGCCCTTTAAAAACAAACTAAGGTGAGTACTGAATTAGTCATTAATTCGCGTACTGCCGATCAGGTAGCCGTAGCGCTACTGAAGGATGGTAAACTATCAGAGCTTCACTATGATAATTCTGACGAATTTGCGGTAGGCGACATTTACCTGGGTAAGATCAAAAAGGTGGTACCCGGGCTTAACGCCGCTTTTGTGGACGTGGGATATGAGAAAGATGCTTTTTTGCATTATCATGATCTAGGACCACAGATTCGCTCGCTCAACAAGTTTACCAAACGAACCCTGACCGGCAAACAGCGCTGGAGTCTAAGCGACTTCTCGTCGGAAAAGGATATCGACAAAAACGGCAGTATAAAAGATGTTTTAAAATCCGGACAAAGCCAGCTGGTGCAAATAGCCAAAGAGCCTATTTCTACCAAAGGGCCCCGGATAACCTCGGAACTGAGCCTGGCGGGCCGCTACATAGTGCTGGTGCCCTTTTCCGACCGGGTAAGCGTGAGTAGCCGCCTTCGGGATAAAGAAGAAAAAGACCGGCTGAGGCGGCTTATCAACAGCATCCGTCCTAAAGGTTTTGGGATTATCGTGCGTACCGCCGCTGAGGATTGTTCCGTGGCCGATCTGGACTCCGACCTCCAGGAGCTGGTCCAAAAGTGGAAGCAGATGCACCGTACCATGCAGCGGGCCAAACCTCCCGCCCGGGTGCTAACGGAGCTCAACCGCGTGAGCACGCTCCTACG
>CAJXMS010000078.1 GCA_913056475.1 uncultured Bacteroidota bacterium | reverse complement strand
CAAAAACCAATTTGCCATAATATCAGAATTTAGCCTCCATTATGCGGGGACTTAAAATAGGGGTTAGCAAAAACGTCTGTTCATCCCTATTGAATTTGCCAGGCAGCCTCGTTATCACGACCCCATTATCCGGGATGAAAATTCCTATCAAAGAATTTCCCAATACCTCCTTGATAATCCGGTAAAATGGCATTAGGATACACTTTAAATGGGTAGCTCCTAAAAATGAAAGACCCCATTGCCAATTTCATCCGTTTAACATTCGGATTGTTCCGTCCTCGAAAGAACTACGCCACCAGGCACAGCGGGCCCTGGGAAAACACGATACGCCGTTGTGCGGCTCTATCGCAGGAACCGCATTGGATCGCAAAGCCCAGGAAGCGGGAACATATCACGATCCGCTTCTTATCCATCCGGTGTGGGCGCGGAGGCCCGGGGCCTAATCGCTAAGGCATAGCTTCCTGGCAGCTGAGTCCAGTGTCCTGATGGCTGTCCCGTCGGGGAGGAAATATGGATAGAAGAGAGCGCCTCTCCTGCTTTTTTCGTGCCGGAGGTACGGGCGCTATTATCCTAAAAGGGCCTTTCAAAAGCCCCCAAATCCGGGATGCCGTTAAAATTACGGGTGCGGCCCCGGATGTCGATCTGTACTTCCGCGCCATCTGCCACATTGCCTTGGTCTACCGCCTGGGAGGTGCTGTCCAGGGCGTAGCGGTTGTTTTGGGCATCGCGAAAATCCGGGGCCTGGTTGACCAGCACATTTTGGAAGCCCGGGGCTTGCAGGTTCAGGCTGCGGTCGGCGGTATCCCGGGGTAAGCGCAGCATTGCGTGGTTGAAGGTGAAATTGAGCGCTGCCCCATCGTCTTGCGCGATGGCCAGCTCCTTATTGTTATTGCCGTACACGATGCAGTTGCCAAAGTAAGCCGATTGAATGGGCCTTACCACCCGCTGCTGCGCCCCCTTGTCGTCGGTAAACTCAAAAAAATTAGTGAGCAATACCGCCGGCTCCTGGCGGGTAGACCCGCTCCAGTAATTGGCAAAGGTGCAGTGGAGAAAGCGGTAATTGCCCCCAAAGGCGTAGAGGTTGTACAGCCCGGAGTTGGCCACCACCAGATTTTCCGCTTTGATGTCGCTAAAGCCAGCACTCAGGCCCGTCCGCGAGGAATTGAGAATGTAGCTATTGCGTAGCACCAATTGGTCCGTGACGGTGGCACTATCTACGCGAAGGGCATTGGTGGCATTTTTGATCACGGCATTATTGATCTCGGCCCGGGCGCCCTGGCCTATGTAGATGCCCCCCAGAGCGCCACCCCACTGACCGGGGCTATCTTCAAAACCCGGTTCCAGCCGGTCGCTGGTAAAGGTTACCGAATCTCCCTGCCCCGGAAAGGCATTAGGGGCCACCTCCAGGCGCCCCTGGTTAAAAACCCACAACCCGCTGTTTTGGTGAAAGCGCACCTCGGCACCCGGTTCTATGGTGAGCGTACAGCCACTATCTACTACCGCGTAGCCGTATACCACATGGGGTTTATCGGCGGTCCAGCGGGTATCGCAGGAAATAAGAGAGTAGGGGACCGGGGTGGCGTTCTCGCCCCTTCCCAGCACCAGGAAACGCTGCGGAAAGTGAAATACCGCCTCTCGAGCAAGCGTTACCAGCTCCACTTCCTGGCTTTCGCCGCCTCCCGAAAAAAGCAACTGATCGGTGACCAACATCTCCGCGCTGCCCTGGATGGAAGTAGTTACCTCTACGAAGACGTAGATGCTGTCTTCCGGCAAAATTTCTACGTTTTGGACCAGCGGCCCCCTTTCTCCGTTCACATTAATGCGGTAGGGGCTGGCCGGGTCTGCCAGTCGAATTTCTTCTATGCGCACCGTTTCCCGGCCATCGTTGTACACCTTAAGCGCGTAAGTACTCGATCCAATGGAGTCGATTACCGTGTCCAGATAAACCGTATCCTGCGAAAAACGCAGGTCCAGCGGGCCGCTGGCCACGATCTCCTTGGGGCGGCAGCTGGAGAGGGCTACGCCCAAAAGAAGTAAACCCAGCAAGTAGCGGAACACTATCTTACCGGCGCTTACCCCAGCGGGAAAATAAGGCTGGTGGGGCTTAAGCCGGCAGCGGGTAGCAGACAAGGGAGAAAACGGAATGGTGCGCAAGGGAAGAGTATTTGGGAAACCAGCTAGGAGATAGCCCTAACGTCAGTCAAGCCTCAAAATTACATCCCCCAAATTAATTGGGCCTCCTTCTTGCGCAATGAGCAAGAAGATATTACTTTTGCCCCCCATTTGAAAGGAAGGCTTTGTCCATTTCTTTCCCAAAAGAGCCTACAGTCATGCAAAAAGATATCCATCCCAGCAATTACCGCCCCTGCGTATTCAAGGATATGAGTACGGAAGATTATTTTATTGCCAACTCCTGCGCCGAGGCGCGCGAAACCACCGAGATAGATGGTAAGGAGTACCCTTTGGTAAAAATGGAGATCAGTGCGGCTTCGCATCCCTTTTACACTGGTAAGGTTAAGCTGGTAGACACGGCCGGCCGGGTGGACAAGTTCCGCAACCGTTACAAGAAGCACCTCAAGAAATAAAAGCATTCAAGGTTAATTTTAATCACCGCTTGCAAAACCCTCTGCCCATCGTGGTTAGAGGGTTTTTTCATTCTCAGGGCTGTCTTACATTAGCCCACTCCTTCCATTTCGGTTTGACAATCCCCTTTCCATGAAGCTCATTTTCCACGACGCCCCCCAGCACACCGCCCTCCTTCCGCTCACCTTTGCCCGGCCCCTGGCCGATTGGCGCATGGGTATTCTTACCATTGCGGAAAAGTGGCAGCGGCGCTGGCCCGAAGCCCAGATCCATTTTCATACGGTGGCTTATCTCCAGGAAAAATTTCCGCTGCCTCCCCGGGGAGAAGCTATTTATCTCCCTGCCGGCCTCTGCGCTACCGATGAGCTGGTGACGGAGGTCGCTGCACTGAAACCGGGCGAGGCCCTTAAGCAGGGATAGCGCTTGCTGGCAGACCACGCGGAAGCGCGCGACGATGACGCGCAAGCCTGGCTTAAGCGGGCCCGGGAATTCTCCGGCGCTTGTGTAGGAGTGGAAAAACCCTGGGATATCTTCCGGTACAATGGCGAGGAATTACAGCGCGATTATGACCTCCTGACCCGGGGCCGTACCTCGGCAGCCCTGGACCCCAGCAACACCGTACTGGGCGAGCATATATTCGTGGAAGAAGGAGTGGAAGCGCAAGCCGCTACCTTTAATGCGCAAGAGGCCCCCATCTACCTGGGCCACCATAGTAAAGTACTGGAAGGAAGCCTCATTAAAGGAGGCCTCGCCATGGGGGCGCACGCGGTTCTCAAGATGGGCGCTAAGATCTACGGGCCTACCACCCTGGGCCCCTACTGTAAGGTGGGAGGGGAAGTAAACAATAGCGTATTCCACAGCTACAGCAATAAAGGACACGACGGCTTTCTGGGCAATGCCGTCATCGGCCAGTGGTGCAACCTCGGGGCGGACACCAATAATTCCAATCTAAAAAACAACTACGACGAAGTCAAAGTATGGAGCTACGCCCGGAAGGGTTTTGCCCGCACGGGCCTGCAGTTTTGCGGCCTATTGATGGGCGATCACAGCAAATGTGGCATCAATACCATGTTTAATACCGGCACCGTGGTGGGGTTCAGTGCCAACATCTTCGGCGCCGGTTTTCCCCGCACCTTTATCCCTTCCTTTAGCTGGGGCGGCGCCGCGGGCTTCAGTGCTTACCGGCTCGACAAGGCCCTGGATACAGCCCAACGCATGATGGCGCGCCGGGAGCTGGCCTTAAGTGAAGCGGATCGGCGCATTTTTGAGCACATTTTCCACCAGGCCTCCGTGTAGGCTTATCTTGGCACAGCTCTTGACTCTTTTGAACATCCCCACAAAAAAGGAAACCGTTCCTGCCAGGCTGTCTTACATTTGGCCGTAGGCCAAATGTGCTACCCCAGGCCGGGAGGGTTTCTAAAAAATGATAATCAACGCTTTATAAACCGCATGAAGCCGCGTTTACTGAAAAAAGCGGCTTTTGGAAATAGAACTTTATGGCTTTTAATGCTAATGACTTGGACAATCTGTCACTCGATAATATGCTGAATGAAGACGCGGAATTCATTCCGCTGATGACCAAAAACGAAGAGGACGAAATGCAGCAAGAAGAGCTGCCCGAATCCCTGCCGCTCTTGCCGCTGCGCAACACGGTGCTTTTCCCCGGGGTGGTCATTCCAGTACAAGCGGGACGCGATAAGTCCATCGCCCTGCTTCAAGAGGCCAATAAGGAGAAAACCACTTTCGGGGTGATCAGTCAAAGTGATGAAAATCAAGAGGAACCGGAAGAAAAAGACCTCTACGGAATAGGAACAGTGGCCCGGGTGGTACGGATCCTGAAAATGCCGGATGGCAATACCACGGCCATTATCCAGGGCAAGCGCCGCTTCAAACGGGGCGAGCTCATCGAAAAAGATCCCTACCTGCGGGCGCGGGTAGAAACGGTTAGTGAGGCCCAGCCGCAGCAAGAGGATCAGGAGTTCCTGGCCCTCATGGAGAGCGTAAAAGAACTCGCCCTGCAAATCATTCAGGAATCGCCCAATATTCCTTCGGAGGCTTCTTTTGCGCTTAAAAACATCGAGAGTCCCACCTTCTTGCTTAATTTCATATCGAGCAACATGAGCCTGGAGGTGGAAGCCAAGCAAAGGCTTTTGGAGATCAATGACCTGGCGGAAAGGGCCAAGCAGGTCCTCTCTCAGTTGCACACGGAGCACCAGATGCTGGAGATGAAAAATGAGATCCAGAGCAAGGTAAAATCTGACTTTGACCAGCAGCAGCGGGAGTACTTTTTGCACCAGCAGCTCAAACAAATTCAGGAAGAACTGGGAGGCAATACGGCCGAAGGGGAAATCGAGGAAATGCGCGAGGCGGCCCAGAAGAAAAACTGGCCGGAAAAGGTGGCAGAGACCTTTGAGAAGGAACTCGGTAAGCTCAACCGGATGAACCCCCAGGTGCCGGAGTACAGCATTCACCGGAATTACCTGGAGTTTATGCTGGACCTGCCCTGGAATGAGTACTCCCAGGATCGCTTTAACCTGAAGCGGGCGGAACGCATCTTAAACCGCGACCATCACGGCCTGGAAAAAGTGAAAGAACGAATTCTGGAGCACCTGGCGGTATTAAAAATACGGGGGGATATGAAATCCCCTATCCTGTGTCTGTACGGACCTCCCGGGGTGGGTAAAACCAGCCTGGGTAAGAGCATTGCCGAGGCGCTGGGCCGGGAGTATGTGCGCATGTCCTTAGGCGGAATGCGGGATGAAGCCGAAATACGGGGACACCGCAAAACCTACATCGGTGCCATGCCCGGGCGCCTCTTGCAAAACATCAAGAAAGCGGGTAAATCCAATCCCGTTTTTGTGCTGGATGAAATCGATAAACTGGCGCCGGGAGGGGGGCATGGCGATCCCTCATCGGCCATGTTGGAAGTGCTCGACCCGGAGCAAAACGACTCTTTTTACGATAACTACCTGGAGCAGGGCTACGATTTGAGCAAAGTACTCTTTATCGCCACGGCCAATAACCTGGGAGCGGTGCATCCCGCCTTGCGAGACCGGATGGAAGTGATCGATATAAATGGCTACACGGTAGAGGAAAAGGTGCAGATAGCGGCGAAGCACTTGCTGCCCAAGCAGCTCAAAGAGCACGGGCTGAAGAAGAGTGACCTTAAACTGCCCAAAAATATTCTGGAGCACCTTATTGAGAACTACACCCGTGAGTCGGGCGTGCGGGGGCTCGATAAGGTGATGGCCAAGATGGTCCGCTATGCGGCCAAAAACATGGCCATGGAGGAGGATTACGAGGTACGTCCCAAGCTGGCTAAGGTTCCGGAAATAATGGGGCCGCCCCGTTTTAAGCGGGATCGCTACCAAGGCAATGAGCAGGCTGGCGTAGTAACCGGACTGGCCTGGACGCCGGCCGGTGGGGATATCTTGTTCATTGAGTCGGCCCTAAGCCGCGGCAAAGGAAAGATGAGTATCACGGGCAATCTGGGCGATGTAATGAAAGAGTCGGCCAGTATTGCCATGGCTTATCTTAAAGCCCATTCAGATGACTTTGACCTGGATCACCGTGTTTTTGACCAGCACGATGTGTACATCCACTTTCCGGAAGGGGCTACCCCTAAAGATGGCCCCTCGGCGGGGATAGCCATTCTTACCTCTCTGGCCTCGCTCTTTACCCAGCGCAAGATCAAGGATAAGCTGGCTATGACCGGGGAAATTACCTTACGCGGCAAGGTACTTCCCGTAGGAGGGATCAAAGAAAAAATACTGGCGGCCAAGCGCGCCAATATCAAAGAGATCATCCTCTGCAAGGAAAATGAGAAAGACGTAGAAGAGATCCGCGCTGATTACCGGAAGGGCCTTCAGTTTCATTTTGTAGAAAATATGCGGGAGGTTACCAAAATAGCCCTGCTGAAGCAGAAGGTGAAAAACCCCACCGACGTAAAGGTGCATACAGCGGAAAAAAATAGCGGTAGCCAAAAGCCGGTAGCCAGCGCTTAAATAGGGCCCGGGGGGGCTTGGCAGCCTTAAAATATCGAAGCGGCCGCCAATATTTGGCGGCCGCCTTCGTTTCAATGTTTTATTTTCGCAGCTATGGCCAAGTACGCCTTACCCCTCATTTTGGTATTCCTGCCCGGCCTATTGGCCGGCCAAATCGGAGGCCGGGATACCTACCGTTTTTTGAGCAATACCGCCTCGGCCCGCGTAGCGGCCCAGGGCAGCAGTCCCATCGCCAATCCCGAGGAAGACCTCAACTTCGCCTTGTCCAATCCTTCTTTGATCCGGCCCGAACTGCACGGTAAGCTGGCGATCAATGGGGTGGATTACGTAAGCGATATTCTCTATGGCAACCTGGCTTACGCGCATCACTTTGACAGCGCGGGCACTTTTCTCATGCAGACCACCTTTATGGATTACGGCCTTTTTGAACGGGCCAATGTGATCGGTATCCGCCAGGGTACCTTTAAGGTGGCCGATTATGCCTTTGCCGTGGGATATGGCTACGCCCTGGACTCCAACTGGCGGGTGGGGGCTAAGCTAACCTACATCAGTTCTGCTTACGAGACGTACCAAAGCAATGGGATGGCGCTGGACCTGGGCATCCACTACTACCTGCCCGATAAGCGCTTTATGGTGGCACTTACCGCCCGCAACCTGGGTCTTCAGTTTACCCCTTATGCCAATACGCGGGAAAGTCTTCCCCTGGATTTGCAACTGGGAGTTTCGCATCGCTTTGAGCATTTACCGCTCCGTATGCAACTCACCCTGGTGGACCTCCAGCGTTGGGATCTTCGCTATGACAATCCCACCGAAAGGCGGCTCAGCCAATTTACCGGCCAGGTGCAAGAAGACGAGGTTCCCTGGGCCAACAATATTTTGCGCCACGCCATAGTGGGTTTGGAATTTGCCCCCAGTGATGGATTCAATGTCCAGTTTGGCTATAATTTCCGGCGGCGGCAGGAAATGAACTTGGTGACACGCCGGACGGGGGCCGGTATTTCCTTTGGCTTTGGCTTTCGTCTTTATAAATTTCGGCTCAATTATAGCCGCAACAGCTACCACGTAGCCGGGGCGGCCAATCACATTTCTATAACCACAGACTTTCAATCGTTTGGTGGTGGTTAGAAGGCGTTTATGAAAAAGATCAATATAGCGATAGACGGTTATTCTTCTACCGGTAAAAGTACCTTGGCCCGGGAGCTGGCGGCCCAATTAAAATACCGCTATATCGATACGGGCGCCATGTACCGGGCGGTAGCGCTTTACCTTAGGCGGAAGGGCATTGGGCAGGCCGATTTGGGCCAGATCCTTTGGACCGATCTTTTGGCCGATGTAAAGCTGGCGTTTAAGTTGGAGCCAGGCAGCGATCGGGCGGTGATGTATCTCAACGGGGAAAAGGTGGAAAAGGAGATAAGGCAGCGATCCGATGTACTCAATTTAGTGAGTCATGTGGCCGCCGTAAGCGAGGTACGCCAGTTCTTAGTAGAGCAACAACGGCAGATGAGCCACGCCGGGGGGGTGGTTATGGATGGCCGGGATATAGGCACCGTGGTACTGCCCCAGGCCGAACTCAAAATTTTCATGACCGCGGAGCCGGATATCCGGGTGCAGCGGCGCTTTGAAGAGCTCCGCGCTAAGGGGGGACAAGAAGATTGGGAAGCGGTAAAAGCCAATCTACAGGAGCGCGACTATGTGGACAGCCATCGCGCGGACAGCCCCTTGCGCCAGGCGGAGGATGCTATTTTACTGGATAATTCCCGCCTCACGCCACAGGAACAACTAGAGATCACCTGCGGCTGGGCCCGGGAAAAGATCGAGGCGGCTACCCCAGCTTCTTCCCAATAGGCCCATTAGCGGCTTGCTTTACTGCTCTTTTTCTTTGAGCTTTTTGATGGTAGCGATGTACTTCTTCATGGCTTCTTCCCGGGGCATGCCTTCGAGCCTTTTCCAGGCGTCGTATTTAAAAGCCTGCACTACGTTGGAGGAAGCGGTAGGACGCTCTGCGTTCGTATCGCCCTCGGTAGCTTGTTTGTAATAAGCGTAAGCCACC
>CAJXMS010000077.1 GCA_913056475.1 uncultured Bacteroidota bacterium | reverse complement strand
TACGTGCAGCCGCCCCCAGTGAAAGCCGTGGTGGCACACATGGCTGGTACGCGGCGTAATGGCGCCTTCCTCAAGGGCTACCAGGGCATTGATTACTTTAAAAGGAGACCCGGGGGGGTATTGGGCCAAAAGCCCACGGTCATAAAGGGGTTTATTGAGGCTGTCCGCATAGAGCTCACTATAATGCTTACTGCGCTCCCGGCCCACCAAGAGATTGGGGTCATAGCTCGGGGCGGTAACCAGGCTTAAAATTTCGCCAGTAGCGGGTTCTATGGCTACAATGCTCCCGCGCTTATTCTGCATAAGGGCCTCGCCGTACCTTTGCAGTTCTATGTCTATGGTACTGGTAAGATCGCTACCCGGCCGCGGCAGGGTGTCATAGACCCCGCCTTTAAAAGCTCCTTTAACCCGGTTGTGCACGTCCACCATTTTATAGCGTACCCCCGTTTTGCCCCGTAATACCTCTTCGTAGCTTTTTTCAATGCCCGACTTCCCGATCAAATCGCCGGGGTGATAATGAGCGTTAGTGCGAATAAAGCGATCGGATGCTTCCCCTATAAAGCCAAGCACATTGGCCGCGTGAGGGTATTGGTATTCGCGGAGGATCCGCTTTTGCGGAAAGAAGCCTTCAAAACGATGTAAATATTCCCGAATTTGAGCAAAATGATCATCGCTTATTTGCCGCATAAATACACTGGGCTTCAGGCTACTATAGCGGCGCGCTTTTTCCAGGCGCCGCTTAAAATCTGCATGAGAAATACGCAGTAAGCGGGCCAGATCGGCACTATCGGCCGGTTCTATCTGATGCGGGATCACCATGAGATCATAGGCACTCTGGTTGCCTACCAGCAGCTGGCCATCCCGGTCGTAAATAAGTCCGCGGCCAGGGTAAATCCGTTCCTGACGCACCACATTATTGCGGGCGCTCAGTTTTAGATCATCCCGGTACACCTGGAGATAAAATAGCCGCCCAATGAAGATAAGCCCTAAGGCCAAAAAAAGAACCCTAAAAAACAGGGGACGCTGCGACATGAACGTAAACTAAGGAATAGTACGGTTACGACGGAAGTTCCAAAGTTGAAACAACAAGACAAATACAAAGGTAAAAAGGGTACTGAAGAAAGTCCGCTTAAAAATGGACTTCCATTCTGCCCACTGGAAGCTCTCTAATAAGAAAAGCAATAAATGGTGAATAAAGATACAAGAGAGCGCGTAGACGCCCAGGGCAAAAGGGGCCACTTTACGAAAATTTATAGCGCTGCGATCCTGTTCTGTTCCCCGGGTAAGATACCCGAAAAACACCGGCCGCAGGTAGGCCAGAAAAACACTGGCAGCCGCATGGAGACCGGCACTATTTTCGAATAAATCTACCGCCAGGCCCAGACCAAAAGCCCACAGGAGGGTGCCCCACCTTGGGATGGTGGTGGGAAGATAAATGAGAAAAAGAATGTAAACGTAGGGATTGAAGTAGCCCAGAAAAAGAAAGCGGTTAAATACCAGTACTTGCAGGAATACCAGGAGAATAAAACGCGCTATGATGGCAGCGTATTTCATGGCTGCAGGGTATCTAGTTCCCGGCTTAGCTTATCTTGTATCACGAAGACGTGCTCCAGGCGGGCAAAATCAGTACTCATTTGAAGGGTAAGCTGCAAGAAGTTTTGGTCGCTTTGCAGGGTTTTATCTAGCACCGTACCCACGGGTATCCCTTCCGGGAAAATGAGGGAGCGGGAATCCGTAATCACTGCATCGCCCGAATCTACCCGGGCGTAACGAGGTATATCGGACAGGTAAAGCTGCCGGTGCCCTAATTCAGGGGCGCACTGCAAAACGCCGAAGTATTGGGAATTGGCAATTTTACCGGTTAAGCTAAGATTGGGGTTTATGATGGGAATAGCGCTTGCAAAGTGCGGACTTACCCGGTTTATTACGCCTACTACCCCATGGGGGCCGGTTACGCCCATGCCTTTTTTGATGCCGGCTTGGCTGCCCTGGTTCAGGGTGAGGAAGTTGTTGCGTTTGCTGTAGGAACTGTTGATTACCCGGGCTGGAATTGAAACGAACCGCTGCTGGTGGGTGCTATCTACGGTGGTGTCTCCGCGCGCCACCTGGAAATATTGGGCCCGGGCCAATAGAGCTTGAAGCCGGGCATTTTGGCGGGCCAGTACCTCATTTTCTTCTCGTAGGTGAAGGTAACGGGTGAGCTGATCGGTGGCTTCCAGAAGCTCCCCCAGGTGGCGTTGGGTACTGTTTATAAAAACCGCTCGCTGGTAGCTTCGCTGATTAATGATCATGGCAAGTGCCAAACCTTCCAATAACAGGAAAAGAAAAAATATGCGGCTGCGCCTAAGCAAGAAAAGCAAATAGCGCATAGGGAGCTCAGGACATCAGGAAGTTAAACTTTCCTACATTCTTCAAAGCGATACCCGTACCGCGCACGACCGCCCGCAGCGGGTCTTCCGCTACGTAAACCGGAAGATCGGTTTTTAAGCTAATGCGCTTGTCCAGGCCCCGCAGCATCGACCCGCCACCGGCCATATAAATGCCGCTGTTGTAGATATCGGCAGCCAGTTCGGGTGGGGTCATGCTCAAAGCCTCCATTATGGCGTCTTCAATACGGGTAATAGACTTATCGAGGGCTTTGGCTATTTCCTTGTAAGTGATAATAAGCTGCTTAGGCTTTCCGGAAAGGAGGTCGCGCCCTTGAACCGCCATTTCTTCAGGTGGGTTGTCCAGATCGTCCAGGGCAGAACCACACTGAATTTTAATTTCCTCCGCGGTGCGCTCTCCGATGTAAAGGTTGTGCTGGGTGCGCATGTAGTAGCTAATGTCATTAGTAAAAACATCGCCCGCTACTTTTATGGACTTATCGGCTACGATGCCGCCCAGGGCCAGTACGGCTATTTCGGTAGTACCGCCTCCAATATCGATGATCATGTTGCCCTTGGGCTCTTCCACGTCGACCCCCGTGCCGATGGCGGCGGCCATGGGCTCGTGAATGAGATATACCTCTCGAGCACCCGCGTGCTGAGCAGAATCTTTCACCGCCCTTTTTTCCACTTCGGTTATTCCACTGGGGATACAGATGACCATGCGCAGGGCAGGAGGGATGACCCTTTTTTTGAGGGAGGGAATGCTTTTGATCATTTCCCGGATCATGGCCTCCGAAGCTTCAAAATCAGCGATAACACCATCCTTAAGCGGTCGCACCGTTTTGATGTTTTCGTGGGTTTTACCGTGCATTTGACGGGCTTGCTGGCCCACAGCAATGATGCGATTGGTATTGCGATCTTTGGCCACGATGCTGGGGGCATCTACCACCACTTTGTCATTGTGAATAATGAGGGTATTGGCGGTACCCAGGTCTATGGCGATGTCTTCGCGGAAGAAATCAAATACGCCCATGGAACTTATTGTATCTTAGTGTTTAAAATGTCTTGTGCCCGTAGCTACCATGGCCATTTGATGCTCATCGCAATAGGCTATGGATTGTTTATCACGGATAGAGCCGCCTGGCTGGATAACGGCCTGAATACCTGCTTTATGAGCAATCTCAACGCAATCGGGAAAAGGGAAAAAGGCGTCGCTCGCCATGACGCTTCCCTCCAAGGGTAGCCCAAATCGCTGCGCCTTTTCAATGGCCTGATGGCAGGCATCCACCCGGGAGGTTTGTCCGGTGCCGCTGCCCAGCAATTGCTTTTCACGTGCCAGTACGATGGTGTTGCTTTTGGTATGCTTGCAAATTTTGGAAGCAAAGAGCAGATCTGCCCACTCGCGCTCCGATGGGGGCCGTTGGGTTACGGTTTGCTGGTCTTGCCGCTGGTCGGTTGCGTCATCTTGGTCTTGTACTAAAAAGCCGTTGAGAACCGTTCGGTACTGCTTTGGGGGAAGCGCAAAGTCTTTCAGCCGTAGGATGATGCGGTTTTTCTTTTGCTGTAATATCTGCAGGGCCTCGGGTTGGTATCCGGGGGCGATTACGATCTCGAAGAAGATCTCGTTCATGGCTTCTGCGGTAGCGACGTCCAGCTCGGTATTGGTAATGAGCACGCCGCCAAAAGCACTGGTGGGATCGCCCGCCAGGGCGTCCTGCCATGCTTTGAGAAGCTGGGGGCGACTGGCCAAACCGCAGGCATTGTTGTGCTTAAGGACCGCCACGGTGGTTTCCTCAAACTCCCCGATCAATTTAAGGGCGGCATCGGCGTCGAGGAGATTGTTGTAGCTGAGCTCTTTGCCGTGAAGCTGGTCAAAGACAGCTGCTAAATCACCGCGAAAGGCGCCTTTTTGGTGGGGATTTTCGCCGTAGCGCAGTTCACGTTTGGCCGGAAGGCCTAACACAAAATCCTCCTCCGCGAGGTAAGCGCCAATGGCGCCATCGTAAAGGGCGGAGGTGCGAAAGGCTTCGCCGGCAAAGCGCCGGCGCTGCTCTGCTGAAGGTCCGCCTTGCTGCAGGATCTGTTGAGCGGCTCGGTACTGGGAACGACCGGATATCACCCAGGTATGTTGGTAGTTTTTGGCGGCAGCGCGAAGGAGGGCGATCCCGCCAATGTCGATTTTTTCGATAATGTCTCCGTGTGGGGCGCCGCTGGCAACGGTTTCCTCAAAAGGGTATAGATCAACCACCACCACACCAATACTTTGAAGGTGGTATTCCTGCATTTCTACCTGATGATGTTCTTGATCGGGCTGTGCGAGTATACCACCGAAGACTTTGGGGTGCAGGGTTTTAACGCGGCCATCCAGAATGGAAGGATAACCGGTAAGTTCTTCTACTTTATCTACCTGAAAACCCTCCTCCTGAAGAAAACGCTGGGTACCGCCGGTGGAGAGCAAGCGGTAGCCCTGGTCTACCAAGGCCTGCGCAAAAGGAGTAAGGCCTTCTTTGTGGAAGACTGAAAGTAAGGCAAATGGGGCCGGAACGGCTTGAGACATACCGAGCTGTTAAAGAATTTTTGGGAAATGCAAAAGTAGCTAAAAAAATAAGGGGGTGTTTTGGTTTATCTTAGCGAAAATTTGAGCGTTAGCACGGTATGATATTCTTACGCATTTTAGTAGAGAGTTTCCAATTTGCCTGGCATGCTTTAAAGGTCAATAAGTTACGTACTATTCTGTCGCTGCTGGGAGTGACCATTGGGATCCTAACGATGGTGGCGGTATTCACCGTTTTTGATTCGCTGGAGCGGAATATCCGCTCTAGTGTGCAAGATCTGGGGAGCAACGTGATGTATGTCCAGAAATGGCCCTGGGGCGGTGGTGGGGAGTATCCCTGGTGGGAGTATTTATCCCGTCCGGAGCCCCGGTTCCGGGAGCTGGCGGTGCTGCAAGAGCGGGTAAGTACCGCGCAACATATGGCTTTTGCCTTTGGCAATCAACAAGATGTGCAGTATCAACGGAATGCGGTAAAGGAGGCGACTATTTTTTCTGTTTCCCACCAGTATAATCGCATTTGGCAGCATAAGCTTAAAGCAGGCCGTTATTTTTCGCGTAATGAATCGCGTCAGGGAGTGCCGGTCACCATTTTGGGGGCCGACGTGGCCCGTGGCTTATTTCCGGCGGGCAGTCCGCTGGGACGGGAAATCCGGGTGATGGGCCGCAAGGTGCGGGTGATCGGGGTTTTTGAAAAGCAAGGGCAGAGCCTAGTAGGTAATAGCATGGATGGTAAGGTAGTGGTGCCGGTAAACTTTACCCGCCAGGTGCGGTCGGTCGAGGAACAAAACAATGCCTTGATCATGGTCCAGGCCCGGCCCGAGGTGAGTATGACGGCCCTGCGGGATGATTTGGAGGGTAATATGCGGGCTATTCGGCGGCTTCCGCCGCGAGCCGAAAATAATTTTGCCCTCAATGAGATATCGATGATCACCAGCAGCTTGGATTCCCTGTTTGGCGTAGTGGGGATTGCGGGAACGGTTATCGGCGGGTTTAGCGTATTGGTGGGCGCCTTCGGCATCGCCAATATTATGTTTGTGAGTGTTCGGGAGCGGACCAATCAAATTGGTATTCAGAAAAGCCTGGGGGCGAAAAGGTATTTCATATTGCTGCAATTTTTGTTGGAATCGGTGCTGCTGTGTTTGGTAGGCGGTGTGGTGGGTATTGCGCTGGTGGCGGCCGTTGTTCCACAACTGGGCGAACAGTGGGACTTTGAGATTCAGTTGTCGCTGTTTAACGTGCTGCAAGGCCTGGGCATTGCCTTCTTTACAGGCATTATAGCGGGTTTTTTACCGGCTATGCAGGCCAGCCGGTTGGATCCGGTAGAGGCCATTCGGCGTGGGGCATGATACGGGTCTGGTAAAGGCTTTTTCGGATTAGGGCCTAGATGGTTTTCATTCCGTTTGCAGCCGATAATTAATATTATGTCAAATAGAATTTTTAAAGTGCCTCACGCCCATGCGTTTTACGGAGCGCCCCTTCTGGTTCCCCGCGTTGAAGGTAGAGCCTCTCCGGTAACCAAAGAATTGAGTACCTCTCCCGTGGGAATTTTGGGGTAACGTCTTCGCCTGAACCTGGCCAAAAGCGGGTTTGCTTTAATTTCAACCCGCGTTTAAAAAAACTTGCCTAAGGCCATGCTGGCCCATGGGTGCTGAAGCCAAAAAAAGCCACCGCTGGATGCTCCAACGGTGGCTTTTTTGCTTGCTCTTTGAAAAATACTGCTTTATTACTTGGGCAGCCCCTTGGCTTTCTCATACATTTTGAGGGCGCGATATACTTGGCGTAAGGCGGTAACTACCTGGCCATCATCGGGATTGGCCTCGTAGGCTTTTTCCAAATACGGAAGGGCCTCTTCAAAAATGGTTTTCTGTTTCTTTTTGAGCTTTTCGTACTTAGTGGTTGCGTCCAGGGGCAGATCGTTCATCCGGTCCCCTACCGCATTGGCACTATCGATATAAATGATGCTGGACATGTAAAGGGCATCGGTGTAGCCGCTATCCAGTTCCAGGGCTTTTTGGTAGGCCTGGAGAGCTTCATCTTTACGGCCCATCTCGGTTTGCAGAATGACGCCCTTGTTGTAGCGCATAACCACACTTTCGGGGTTTTGGGCAATGGCTTGGTCTAAGTTATTGAGGGCCTTATCGTACTGCTTTTTGTTAAAGAGAATTTGTAGCTCGGCTCTCAGGAGATTGGCATTTTTAGGGTACTTTTTACGCCCTTCTTCCACCAACTGGTTGTAGAGCGCCGTGTCTTCTTTCATGAGGGCCAGGCTGCTGGCCGCTTCGTAGAGTTGGGGCTGCACGTCCCCGGAAGCTTCTGGGTTTTCAAATTTTCCGCTTTTCACCATCCGATTCATCATATCGGGTGTCGGGAAAACGGTTTTTTCGCCCGTTTCAACATTGGTGGCGCTATAAGTGGTTCCGTGATAGCCCATTTCGAGGAGATTTTGGTTAAGCGCCAGGGCAGTATCATACATTTTCGCATTTTGCGCCATCACGGCTGCATTATACATCATAGTGGTATCCAGCATATCGATGTACGGCTGCTTCTTGAGCTGGTATACTTTCATAAAGCCATTAAAGGCTTTCTGGAAGTCCCCATTTTGCGAGTAGCCAATGGCCTGACGAGCCAGGTCATTTACTACCTGCTTCATCTGCTCGCGGGCTTCGTCGCTGTAGCGCTCTTTGTCTATCTTTTTCTCATAGGCCAGGAGGTTTTCAAAAGCCTGGAGCGCTTTGTTCAGCGCATTGGGCTCTAGCTCAGCCAGGCTCTTACCTCCGGAGTGGATTCGATAGTTGATCACGCCTTTGTAATAGTAAAACTTGGCTAGGTCCTTGCTTTTGATCTCGCTTTGGGGCTTGGTAGCAATAATTTCCCCGGCCTCGGCGATAAATCCTTTGGCCGCCTCTAAATCCTGGTTGCGGTCTAGGGCTATGATGGCACTGGAAATTTTGGGTCCTTCCTGGGCCAGTGCTGGGAGGGCCAGCACCAGGCTTAAGACGATGGCGATCTGTCTCATGATTTTCTTGTTGGTTATTCAATTCAAGGGGCAAAACTACTACAACTATGCAGCTATCACCAAAATTGTTCTCCCGCCTTGCCTCTTGGCCCAACGAAAAGGCCCCCTAAGCCTACTTGGCGCTCCCCTGATGAACGCCGCTGCGCTTCTCCCCTGCTTGTCCTTTATCTTTGTGGTTTCAATAAAAATACAGTCATATGAAAATGGATTTCCAAACGGTGGGCTTTAATGCGCAAGACGCCCTGGTAGAACACACCACCCAAAAGACCGAAAGCTTAGCCCGTTATTACGACCGCATCGTAGGCGCCGAAGTATACCTAAAGCTGGTACAAGACGAAAAGAACAGCAATAAGGTGGCCGAAATTAAACTCAATATCCCTGGAAATGACCTATTTGCCACCTCTACCAGCGAGAGTTTTGAAAAGAGCGTAAACGAAACTGTAGATAAGCTCAAGAGCCAGCTTCGCAAACTCAAAACCAAGCTGCAATCGCACTGATCTGAGATCCTGGCTATCTTCAAAAAAGGCCAGTCGCGCCCCGGCGTGCGGCGGGCCTTTTTTTTATCCAGCCGCCAGAAAGGCGATTTTCTCCCTTACCTTTCGCGACAAATGGCCCAAATGAGCGAGAAGGAAAGAACAATTCTTCTAATTTTGCGATAATAATTTTCGTGATTGCGAGTTTTACTTGCAAAAACTGAGCATTGATCCTTGGAAACGCTTCTTAACAACCTGAAAATTCAAGTCCCTGCCGTCCTCTACTTGAAGGACCCG